>JBHHXF010000405.1:0-3950 GCA_046756905.1 Anaerolineae bacterium
GTCCTGAGCTTGTCGAAGGGTTGCCGCGATTTCAATCGCCAGGCTGAGTACCTACATTGAAATGGTGACAGAAGCCATGTCAACAACACCTCTCGCCCGCCGGCTGACCGGCGTTGGCGCGACGATTTTCTCCGAGATGAGCGCCCTGGCGCGCAAGCACGGGGCGGTAAACCTGGGCCAGGGCTTCCCCGACTTCCCTGGTCCCGACTGGGTCAAAGAAGCCGCCAAACGAGCCATCGATCAGGAGATCAACCAGTACGCCATCAGCCATGGAGCGGTGAGCCTGCGGCAGCACCTGGCGGTGCACGCTGGCCGGCGACTCAATCGCGAGATCAATCCAGACACCGAGATTGTGGTCACCAGCGGCGCTACCGAAGCCATCTTCGCCGGCATCCTGGGGCTGGTCGATCCTGGAGACGAGGTGATCGTCTTCGAGCCGTTCTACGATTCGTACGTGCCGGCGGTGCAGTTTGCCGGCGGCTCTTCCCGCTTCGTCCCCCTGCGCCCGCCCGACGATGAGCATCCGCAGTGGTGGTTCGACGCAGACCAATTGGCAAACGCCTTCACCGGGCGCACCAGGCTCCTGCTGCTGAACACCCCCCACAACCCGACCGGCAAGGTCTACACCCGCGACGAACTCCAACTTATCGCCCATCTGTGCCAGCAGTGGAATGTGTATGTGCTCAGCGACGAGGTCTACGAGCACATCCTGTTCGATGGCCGCGAGCATCTCTCCATCGGCTCACTGCCAGACATGTGGGAGCGAACGCTGACAGTGTCCAGCGCCGGCAAGACCTTCAGCCTGACCGGCTGGAAGATCGGCTGGTCCATTGCACCGCCGGCCCTCAACGCGGCCGTACGGGGCACGCACCAGTTTGTCGTGTTTTGCAGTGCTGCGCCGCTGCAGGAGGGCGTCGCCGCCGGCCTGTGGGAGGCCGACCAGCGCGGCTACTACGCCGAACTGCGCGCCATGTATCAGACGAAACGGGACCTGCTCGTGGACGCCCTGGAAGAAGCCGGCCTCCGCCCGTACCGCCCCGAAGGCACGTACTTCGTCCTGTGCGACATCTCCCATCTCGGGTTTGACGACGACGTGGCCTTCTGTCGCTATCTCACCACCGAGGTGGGCGTCACTGCCATCCCGCCCAGCTTCTTCTACTCCCCGGAGCACAAAGAGATGGGCCGGCAGTTGGCCCGATTCGCCTTCTGCAAGCAAGATGCCACGCTGCGCGACGCCGCCAGACGGCTCCTCGAATGGAAGGTTGGGCAATGAGCCATCGCTATCTTGTGCTCGGAGCCGGCCGGCAAGGTACAGCCGCCGCCTACGATATAGCCCGCTTCGGCGAGGCAGAGCGCATCATCCTGGCCGACATCGACCCATTCGTCGCCGGCGCTTCGGCACAGCGCGTGAATGCATTGGTCGGACACGACGTCGTCGCCACGATCGGGCTGGACGTCTCGGACGGCGACGCCGTGACCCGCGCACTGGCGCAGGTTGATGTCTGCCTGAGCGCAGTGCCCTACTCGTACAACCTGGACCTCACGCGCCATGCGATCGCCGCCAGCGCCGGACTGTGCGATTTGGGTGGCAACACCGCGATCATCTATCAGCAACTGGACTTAGACGCGGAGGCGCGAGAGGCTGGCGTAGCCATAGTGCCCGATTGCGGCATGGGACCCGGCATGACAAACTCGCTGGCCGCCTACGCTATGACCTTTCTGGATGACCCACGGGAAGTCTACATCTGGGATGGCGGCTTACCCCAGGACCCACAACCACCGTGGAACTACCAGTTGACCTTCAACATCGAGGGCCTGACCAACGAGTACGATGGCGAGGCCATGTTTCTGCGTGACGGGCAGTCGACTCGCGTGCCGTGTTTTACCGAGCTGGAGGAGATCGACGTTCCGCCTCTGGGCCGGCTGGAGGCGTTCGTGACCGCCGGCGGCGCCTCCACAGCAGTGCGGACGTATGCCGGCCAACTTCAGGTCTACCAAAACAAGACGCTGCGCTATCCGGGCCACTACGCTCAGTTCAAAGCCTTCCGCGATCTGGGGCTGTTCGCTCAGGATTCGGTCAGCGTTGACGGCTACAGCGTCACGCCGCGTCACTTCTACCACACCCTGCTGGAGCCTCACATCACCGCCCCGGACATTCGAGACGTGTGCGTGATTCGCGTAAAGGCCATCGGCATGAAGGCCGGCCGCGAATCGGTGGTGACCGTCGATTTGATCGACTACTATGATGAGGAGACGGGGTTCACGGCCATGGAGCGCTGCACCGGCTGGCACGCCGCCATCGTCGCCGGGATGATTGCCCGCGGCGAGGTGCGCGCCGGCGTGGTTCCGCTGGAGCTAGCCGTGCCGGGGCCGGCGTTTGTCGTGGAGGCGCGCCGACGGGGGTTTCGGATTACGGAGGAAGCGCAACACACTCAGGCTTGAGAGGTGAGCTATTGCGTATTGCGTACTGCGTATTCCATCACATGCCGGATAGGGTCCTACGCAATACGCAGTACGCAATACGCAGTACGTCCAAGGAGACCCGCCATGCCGAAAACCGAACTACACACCCTGACCATCGAAGAACTGAGCCCGCTGCTGCGCAACAGGCAGGTGACGCCGGTCGAGGTGACGGAGCACTATCTGGCGCGCATCGACGAGCTGGATGAGCACACGAACGCCTTCATCACCGTCACCGCCGATGAGGCGCTGGCCGACGCCCGCAAGCACCAAGCGGAGATCATGGCCGGCGAGTACCGTGGGCCGCTGCACGGCGTGCCCATCGCCCTCAAAGATTTGTACGACACCGCTGGCATCCGCACCACCGCCGCCTCCCGGATCTTCGCTGACCGCGTGCCCGAGCGGGACGCGACCAGCGTGATGTTCCTGCGCGCCGCCGGCGCGGTCATCCTCGGCAAGACGAATCTGCACGAGTTCGCTTTCGGCGTGACGAACGCCAGCTCCTACTTCGGGCCGGCCCGCAACCCGTGGGACCTGGATCGGGTCACAGGCGGTTCCAGCGGTGGGTCCGGGGCAGCGGTGGCCGCCGGCCTGTGCGCTGCCGCCACCGGCTCCGACACGGGCGGCTCCATCCGCATCCCGGCGGCGTTGTGTGGCATCGTGGGGCTGAAGCCGACCTACGGCCGCATCAGTTGCGCCGGCCTCATCCCCCTGTCGTGGGCCCTGGACCACGCCGGCCCCATGACCAGGTCGGTCTACGATGCGGCGGTGATGCTGCAAGCCATGGCCGGCTGGGACCCCGAGGACCCGGCCTCCCTGACTGCGCCGGTCTCTGACTACACGCAGGGGATACGTGACGGCGTAAAGGGCCTGCGCATCGCGGTTGACCCCGACTACGCCTTCTCGCAGATTGACGACGAGGTCGATGTGGTTGTCAAGCAGGCTTTGCGCGTTCTTCAGGACATGGGGGCGGAGTTGGTCGAGGTGTCCCTGTCCCGCATACCGGAGGCGATGGATGCAGCTCTGACCATCCTGAATGCTGAAGCCACGGCGTATCACGAGAAGTTTCTCAAGACACGACCGGAAGACTACCAGCCCAATGTCCGGGCGCGTCTGGAGAAAGCGTCTTCGGTTCGAGGAGCGGACTACGCGCGCGCTCAACGGACGCGCCAATGGATGCGCCGCGATTTCGAGACCCTGTTCGAGGAAGTCGATCTCTTCGCCACGCCGATGTGCGCCATTCCGGCCCCCCAGCTGGACCAGTCCGAAGTCCCGGTTGCAGGACAGACAGTGTCCGTGATGACGCCGATTGCGCGTTTCACGCGGGCGTTCAACCTGACCGGGATGCCGGCCATCACCGTGCCGTGCGGTTTCTCCAGCGAAGGGCTGCCGATTGGTTTACAGTTGGCCGGCCGGCGCCTGGACGAGGCCACCGTCCTGCGAGCGGCGTACACGTACGAGCAGGCGACGAAGTGGCATGAGCGCCGGCC
>JBHHXF010000406.1:0-3944 GCA_046756905.1 Anaerolineae bacterium
TATCACTATCACTATCACTATCGCTATCAGGGAGGAATTACATGAGCGAACAAGAGGGATTGGATGCATTGTGTGAGGATGGGGTGTGCATCATCGACACCGAGGCCCTCAAGAAGAAGGCCGGCAGTGCCAAACGCGATCGCGCGCAGGCTATGCTTATCTTCCTGACCCGAGGCACCTACGGCCGCTGGGATGACGGATTCAGTGCCATCCAGGTGGGCAACGCCGTGCTGGCTGTCGAGGCGCCGGCCACCCTGCTGCTCCTGGACGACGGCGTCTACTTCGGCGTCAAAGGACAGGACCCCTCAGGCTTGGGCCTGCCCAGCAACCTGGCCTACATCGAAGACTTCTTGGACCTGGGCGGTCGCATTCTGGCGCTGGAGCGCTCCCTAGAGCGGCGGGGGCTTGTCTGGGAGGACTTGGTCGAAGGCATCCAGGTCATCGGCGATGCCCAGACCGTGCGCGAGCTGGCCGGCCACCGCATGACGGTGACCTTCTAAAAGGCAGTATCGGAGGGGAAATGGCCCACGCAAACGGTTTTGAACTTCCGGGTGATCTGCACTACGATCGCAAGGACCATCTCTGGGTACGATTGGAAGGGGCGGACCGGGTGCGGATCGGGCTGGACATGCTGGCCCAGAAGTCAGCCGGCCAGGTGCGGTACGTGAAGCTGAAGCCGGCTGGGGCGCAGGTAGCCCGCAAACGGATCTTCGGGACCATCGAGGCCGGCAAGTACATCGGCCCTCTGCGGGCGCCAGTGGAAGGCACACTGGTCGAGACAAACGCCCAGGTGGTCGAAGACCCCTCTCTCGTCAACCGTGATCCTTACGGGGACGGCTGGTTCGTGGTTCTGGAGCCGACCCATCTAGACGAAGACCTCAAGGAGCTGGTGCACGGCGAGGAGGAGGTGCAGGCCTGGCTGGAGGAGGAATTGGCCGACTACCGCCGCAAGGGGCTGCTGAAGGCGCAAGCGAGGTGATCTGATGCGAGCAGATGCGATGATCGATGCGCGGGGGCACAAGTGTCCCTGGGGCATCGTGGAGATGAAGAAACGCTTTCGCACAATGGCCGGCGGCCAGGTGATCGAGCTGCTGAGCGATGACCGGGTGTCGGCCCACGAGGTGCCCATCTGGTGCGAGCTGGCCGGCCATACCTACCTGGGCTCAGAGGAGGCCGGCGACTATGCCAAGTACTATGTCCGCCGCCGGCAGGATTGAGGGAGACAGTTCCATGGCCGACAAGCTCACCATCCTGTTGACCGACGATAGCCTGGACCGGGCCTGCGTCGCCCTCAATATTGCCGTTTCCGCCGCTGCAGCGGACAAAGAGGTAACGGTCTTCTTGACCTGCTGGAGCCTACGATTGCTGAAGAAGCCGGGTCTGCAATGGTCAGGTGATCATCTGTTGAATCGCCTAATCAACCTGCTCACCCCAGGCGGACCGGAACGCCTGCCTCTCAGCAAATTCAACTTCTTCGGGCTGGGGGCGTGGATGATGCGGCGGATGATGGCGGCCAAACGTCTGCAGAGCATCCCGGAGATGCTGGAGACGGCCCGCGAGCTGGGGGTGCAGTTCCAGGTGTGTGATAAGCCGGCGGACGTCTTCGGCCTGGAGCTGGACGATCTCAGTGTCCCACTGGAGACCTTCGTGGGAGCACCGTCCTTCGTGCGCGAGGCGCTTCAGTCCCAGGCGGTGATTTGCCTGTAAGAGGTAGTAACGCTTACGGCTACTGTTCTGGCTCAGTCCTGGCCTACGGCTGTCCCGATGGCTGTAGCAAAGTCCTCTGGGGTCACGCCGGGGGACTGGATGCTCAGTGCCTGGTAAACTTCCTGAATACGTCCCGTCAGCGACTCGCGACGGGCGCTGAGGCCGCGCAGCGCCTGCTCCAGCGCGCCCACAGCGAAGGCCGGCAGCAGGGTGAAGTCCCCTGAGATGGCCAGGTCGTCGATGCGTCCCTCTCGCAGGCGAACGGTCGCCCGAATGAGCCCGCCGGGGGCTTTGAAGGCCGTTTCTACAACCTGCACGTCTTCGTGAATCTTGACGCCCACGTGTCGCAACCCGCCTTTCTGGTACAGCCACTCGTCGGAGACGAAGCGTTTGTCCAACTGGCGAGCCATCTCCTCTTCCTTCGCTGTCCATTCACCTGGCACGATCTCGGCCTCCAATACCGCTGCGCACTTGGTGATGTAGAGGTCTTTCACAGATTGCCTGTCTGGTATCTCCTGAAGCTCTTCGCTCATGGTGGTCATGTACTGTTCCAGGCTCTCGAAAATCTTGTCGCGCATCTTCTCCGAGGTAACCTTCAGCACGCGTGCCATGGTGGCCTTGTCGAAGGCGAACATCAAGCTGCCGACCACCACTTCAGCTAAACCGATCTGCGCTGCGCCGGTCCCACCGATCTTCTTGCCGGCCACATGGATGTCGTTGATGGGTCGATGGTAGGCATCGATGCCGAGGGCGCGATAGGTCTCGACCAGCGGCCGGACGTAAAGTTCAAACCGCTTCTCCAGAGTTTGGGGCAGGTGGCCCTGGTGAAAAACCCACTGGGTGAACACCTGGCCATCGTCCAGGTACACCGCGCCGCCTCCTACCTCGCGCCGCAACACGGGCAGGCCGTGGGCTTGGCAGAATGCCAGGTCTACCTCTTTCTCCAGGTCCTGGTGATAGCCGATGCAGACATACGGATCGGTGGGTGACACAAGGATGATCGTGTCAGGGTCATCGGGCGCCATCGCGTAGGCGACGGCGTGATAGACGGTTTGGGAACGCAGGGGTGAAACGCGTCCCAGATCCAGCAAACGAATGGGGTTCATCTTTCAACCTTCAACCTTTCCAGCAACCATGCCACCCACGCATCCGTGCCCTCACCCGTCCGACACGAGATTACGAAGAAGGGCACGCCGGCATTGATGATCTCAAGTCCGCGACGGAAATAGTCTACATCGAAGTCGAAGACTTCGAGCAGGTCAGATTTGTTGAGCAGAACGGCGTCTGCGCTGGCGAACATGCCGGGGTACTTGTAGGGTTTGTCGTGTCCCTCCGGCGCGCTGGCCACCACCACGTTCAGGTCAGCGCCCAGGGCGAAGTTGGCCGGGCAGACCAGGTTCCCCACGTTCTCGATGAGGATCAGGTCGAGTTCCTGCAAAGGCAGATCGGGGAGAGCGGAGCGGATCATGGGCGCGTCCAGGTGGCAACCGCTGCCGGTGTTGATCTGCACGACGGGAATGCCGCGCGCGGCGATGGTGTCGGCGTCGATGCGGGAGGCCAGGTCGCCCTCGATGACGCCGGGACGTACGCGCTCCGGCAACCGTTCTGCCGTGGCGAGGATCAGGCTAGTCTTGCCGGCCCCCGGCGAGGCCATGAGGTTCAGGACGAACAGGCCGGCGGCGTCGAAGGTGACCCGGTTCTCAGCCGCGACCTGATCGTTGGCACTCAGTATCTCCTTTTCGACTTGTATCTTCATCTTCTTTATTCATTCATACAACCCAACCTTGCGAAGGTTCAGCAAGAACTTCGCAGCCAGAGTAGCCTTCTTCAGCCGAAAACGCTCCAATTGCCAGGGTCACGTGAAACCTTCGCAAGGTTTGCCAGAATCTTCATCTTCTACCTCGATGCTTTCGACGTAGAACTCCGTACCGCCTGCAACGCGCAGGCGAGCGCTCCCGCAGGACGGGCATTCTGGCGTAAGCGGGGCAATAGCAGCAAACTGGTGATCGCAGTCCCAGCAGGTGGCCTTGGCCGGCTCGCGTTGGAAGCGAAGGACGGCTCCCTCTGCCAGCGTGTCCTTGCTCAAGATGTCGAAGTAGAACTGCACGGAGTCGTCCACGATGCTGGTCAAGTCACCGATCACCAGGTCGATAGCGGTGATGCGCTGTGCGTCGTTCTGCCGGGCGGCCTCTAGCGCGACGTTCAGGATGCCCTGGGTTACTGGGAGTTCATGCATC
>JBHHXF010000407.1:0-3942 GCA_046756905.1 Anaerolineae bacterium
CAATACCCAATACCCAATATCCAATACCCAATATCCAATATCTAATTGCTGTATGAGTGACCGAATAGAACTCCTGGCGTTACTACAAATCGACGGCCTTGGCCTCGAGCAGGTTCGCTGGCTGGTGGAGGCGTTTGGGAGTCCAGCCGGCGTGTTCCAGGCGAGACCGGCGGCGTTGGCGGAGGAGGGGGTGGAGCCGGAGCTGGCGCAGGCCATTGCCGGCGTGAACGGCGATCTGCTCTGGTCGCTGGAAGAGCAACTGATGGACTACGAGGACACAGCCGGCGTGCGCTTCGTGGCCCGCGACGACGCGATCTACCCAGAGAATCTGACGTTGGGTGACGAGCCGCCGCTGTTCCTTTGGATGCGCGGCCGGCTGGAGCCAGAGGACAGTCGGGCCGTGGCTGTGGCCGGCTCCTGGCGGGCCACGCCGCGTGGCCTCAGCAACGCCGGCCTGATCGGTATGCGCCTGGCGGAGCAGGGTTACACCGTCGTGGCCGGCCTGGGTGACGACATCGACGTGCGGGGGCTGAAAGGGGCGCGCGATGGGGGTGGGCGCGCCCTGGCGGTGCTGGCCGGCGGCATCGAGATGATCCCGCCGGAGCAGCAGAAGCTGGCCGACCGCGTCGTGGAGCGCGGCGCGATCCTGTCGGGGGCGCTGCGGCCGTCGGACTACCCCAGCCGGGCGCGGGCCGGCACGCGCGACGACATCATCGCCGGCCTGGCGCAGGCCGTCATCATCGTGGAGGCCCAGCCGGAAGATCGCGGGATGGAGATGGCACTGCGTGCCCAGGAAGCTGGCCGGCCGGTGTTGGTCGTGAAACCGCGAGATGACCTGCCGGAGGGCAATCGGCAACTGCTGAAGATGGGCGCGGCCGCCATCGAACACATTGGTCGAATGTTTGACGTTCTGAAAGAGGTAATGTGAGTATCATGGAGTGTTCTGCATGATCTATCTAACACGACACGGCGAATCAATTTGGAACAAGGAGCATCGGTATCAGGGGAACGCGCCTGTGGGCCTCTCCGAGGCCGGCCGGGCCCATGCCCAACTGCTGGCCGGCGCACTGAGCGAGGCGGGTATCACGACCATCTTCGCCAGCCCAACGCAGAGATGTGCGGAAACCGCCAACATTGTGGCCGATCGGCTCGGCGTGCCTGTGCAACCGGACCCCCGACTGCGGGAGTGGGAAATCTCGGAGAATCTGTGGGGGGAGCCGTCGCTGCGGGGCCAGGTCTCGTCGGAGGACTGGGAACGGCTGCGCGCCGACTACGACTTCAGCCTGCCGGCCGGCGAATCCCTTAACGCCGTCATCCAGCGCACTCTCCAGGCGTTTGACGACATCCCACATGGAGAGGACCAGGTGCCGCTCATCGTGACCCACCAGATCAACGTCCAGCTCATCCTGGCCCATGCCAGCATCGGGCTGCCCGACCCGCCGGCGCTGTTTCCGGCCATCAACCGCCTGTGGATCGACTACTGCTCCATCAATATCTTGGGTGAGAAGTACAATTACTCGCGCGTATTGAGGATGAACGACGTCTGTCATCTGGACGGGTATCAGTAAACAGTGAGCAGTAACCAGTGATCAGTGATCAGTGGTTTGATCTTTGATCGCCGAAGGTCTCCTGACCGAGCGATGTCCTGAGCCTGCCGAAGGGGCGAAACGGGCTCGGTCAGGAGACCTTCGCCCAACGCAGCGGTGGCCGGATTCTGACCACTAACCACTGACCACTAACCACTGAAACAGAGGTGAATCGTGAATCGTGCAAAGCTCCAATGCATTCGTTGCCAGACAACCTTCGCAACCAGCGAGCCGCTGTACCGCTGTCGGGAATGCGGCGACCTCCTGGATGTCGTCTACGACTTCCCCCACCTGGATGTGGAGCAGGTCAAACAGACATGGCGGCAGCGCCGCACATCGCGCGCGCCGATTGATGTGAGTGGCGTGTGGCGTTACCGCGAGCTGATCCCGTTCTACGACGACAAGTCCCAGATCGTCACGTATCCCGAAGGCAATACGCCGTTGCTGGCTGCGCCGCGATGCGCCGGCTACGTGGGCCTCAATCGCCTGCAGGTGAAGCACCAGGGATACAACCCGACCGGTTCCTTCAAAGACAACGGCATGACCACTGGGGTCACGCAGGCGGTGGCTCTCGGCGCACAGGCGGTCGTGTGCGCATCGACGGGCAACACGTCGGCATCGATGGCGGCCTATGCGGCGCGGGCCGGCCTTCTGGGCGTCGTCCTGATCCCCGAAGGGCAGGTGGCCTTCGGCAAGCTGAGCCAGGCCCTGGACTACGGGGCCTTGACCCTCCAGGTGCAGGGTGATTTCGACACCGCGCTGCGCCTTGTCACCGAAGTCGCTCCAGAGATGGGCGTCTACATCCTGAACTCCATCAATCCCTTCCGGCTGGAGGGCCAGAAGACCATTGCCATCGAGCTGCTGGATCAACGCAACTGGCGGGTGCCGGATCGCCTCGTGGTGCCCGGCGGCAACCTGGGCAATAGCTCCTCGCTGGGCAAGGGCTTTCAGGAGCTGTATGAGCTGGGTTTCATCGATCGGATGCCTCACCTGACCATCATCCAGGCCGAAGGGGCGGCCCCGTTGTACAAGACCGTGACCAGCGATCACCCCGACAAGCTGGTGACGGTCCATGCCAGGACTCTGGCGACCGCGATCAAGATTGGCCGGCCCGTCTCCTGGAAAAAGGCCATGCGCGCCATGGACTGGACCGATGGATGGGTCGCTAAGGTGTCTGAGCAGGAGATCGCCGACGCCAAGGCGATGATCGGGCGCGATGGCATCGGCTGTGAGCCGGCCAGCGCCACCACCGTGGCCGGCCTGAAGAAGCTTCTGGCCGAGGGGACCGATGAACCCGTCAACCCGGATGAGGACGTTGTCATCCTGCTCACGGGCCACGTCCTCAAGGACCCCGACTACACGGTGCGCTACCACCTGGGCGAGCTGTACGAAGACTACGTGGTCGAAACGCAGATGATCAAGAAGAGCAACCACCTGCGCTCGACTTATGCGAATCGCCCGATTGAGGCGCCGGCGGATCGGGATGCGATTGTAGCCGTAATTCAGGAACATCTGCATTAAACCGAAAACTGGCTTGCTGACGGGGTAAAAGTAACTTCCGCTGTTAACAGGATCTTTCGCCACACCGCCGATTCGTGTTGACCCGCCTGATCAACGTGACAGGCGCAGTTCAGAACCTTACTTGGAATTCCGTGCGAAAGTAGCCACCGCCCGGGGGGTGCGCTCATGTCCGAACACGACGACCACCGCGATAGCCTGGAACGTTTCTGCGAGGCCGAGAGCCTGGAGCAGGCCGTAGCCCTGGCCAGCGCCTCCGCAGATGACCTCCTGACCGACGACGCCCTGGCCGAGCTGGACCGCCTGATCGAGGCGGAGACCGACGCAGGCCGGCAGCAGCACCTGCGCGAGCGCCGGGAGCTGTTGACCAGTCTACGGGCCATGCGCGACCAGGCTGAGGCCGCGCGCCGGCAGATAGAGAGCCTCCCGGAGGAGGAGCGCCGCTTCCTGGCCTTCACGACTATCCCCAACTCCCTGGGCATGGCGGTCCTCGTCGCTGAGACCGGCGACGAGGATCTGGACGAACTGGAGGCCACGGCCGAGGCCAGGCTGACTGGAGCAGAGGGCGACGAGACCGAGGGCATTCGCGTCCGCCTGGACGACTTGCGCCAGGTCCGGGCCGGCGGCCGAGAAGCCGCCCGGCAGCAGGTGGAGGACGCCCAGCAAGCGGCGGAGGAGGTGGGCGACCAGTTGATCGAGTGGATCCAGACCGACGACTGGGATGCGTCCGAAGCCTGCCTGCGCCAGCATGCCGGCGAGCTGCTCACCAACGAGGGCCAGGCGGCGCTGGACCTTCTGCAACTGGCCAACCCCGGCAACGATCAAATCCCCACCCACC
>JBHHXF010000408.1:0-3939 GCA_046756905.1 Anaerolineae bacterium
TAGCTATCTAGCCACCCAGCCATCCAGCATTATCGTGCCTCAGGGTGAATTCGGTTCACGCGGTGCTCTTCGGGCGCGGTTCGTTAGCTCAATGCGCTTTTCCTTCAGGGTGGCGCGTGTGTCTCGCCCCGGTTTAGGAGCGAGGAGCAGCGCCAATGCTACACCCAAGGCCGCGCCAACCAAGGCTCCCAATGCGAAGTAGTTACCACCTCGTTCCGATTCCTCCACCATCAGGATCAAACCTCCTTTGTGGTGTGAACTACGCGCGGCCGTGTTCTTGTCGGTTTTTACCGTCTAGGCCGGCGCGTATTTGCGCCTGTTGCCGTTCTACTAGCGAGCGCCCTATCTCCAATACTTCATCGCCAATACGACGGGCAAGACGCTCGGCTTCGTCCTCCAAGATGTCCATCAGCCGCCGGGTGAATGTGTGGTTCTCCAGGCGAGTCGAAGCTTGTAGCTCCTGGCGAGTGCGCCGGCCGGCCTGCGGCGTCAGCAATATTGTCGCCACGACGCCGGCAACTACACCCAAGGCCAAGCCTAGCGCGAATTGAGTGCTGTAATCTTTTTGCTCCATCAGTCTACTCCTTCCTCACAGCGACTTTGGGCTGTCGATCGTGTGTTGCGAACTACGCAGCGGGGTGCTCTATCACGGTGCCTCGACTGTCACTGTAACCTTGTAGGCCGGCAGTTCATTGCCATCCGTTTTCACCAGAACCAGGCGCAGGCTATACTGGCCGGGTGGGAACCCTTCAGCATGCCACACCTCCAACTGGTCGCTAATTACTGGCTGTTTGTGGGTCTGGCCCATCGTTATCCACTCGCTCGGCTCCTCGCCGTGACCCCACTCTACTTTGTAAAATAGAACCTGATCATGGCTGAAATTGGCTGTTCCGATGACCGGCACAGTTGAAGAGATCACGTCGCCGGATGACGGAGATTTGATGCGCCAAGTAGCATTGATGATCTCACCTTCGGGCAACACGATCCCTTCACCAACGCACAGGTTGTCGATAAGTACAGGCCAGCCGTGTCGCAGCGCCCATTCCCGGACCTTGGCCTGCTCATCTTCGTCCTCCGGTGGTAGCAGGAACAGCGTTTCCGGGCCGGCACTACCCTGTGGCAGTGGGCAGATGGCCGGCTTTTCCGGTTCGGTGGTATCCTGTACGAGATTCTCTTCCTCTTCGGCGGCCTCTTCCTCGGAGATCTCCAACTCCTCGCGGCGTTTCTCACGTTCTTCTTCCTCAAGCGTTACAATCTCGTCCACCAAGCCCTTCACCTGCTCAACCGGAAGCCGGGTTGACGGTGCTCGCTGGTAAACGACGCCCTCGTCGTCCCATGGGCTAGGTTGCTCTTCTCCCTCGGTGAGGGTAGGTGTTACGGAAGCGCCTTCCGGTGTTTCAGGCTCTATGAATATCTCGCGTCTCTTTTCCGGGCACTCGGCTGTTGGCTCTTGGAGACTGTTGAGAACGCATATTTCGGCCTCCACAATTCCCTCGGGTCGCTCAAAGGTCTGCTGTAGTGGGCTGACGATCTCCCGCAATTCGGACAACAATTCGGGCGATGTAAAGATGCCCTCCATAAAGTCATGCCACAGAGGGCCTGCGCCTGTCAGACCCGAGCTGTGTATCATAGCACTGTTGTCGCTGTTGCCGGCCCAAACTCCAACTGTCAGGTACGGTGTGTAGCCCAGCGTCCAGTTGTCTCGGATATCATTGGTGGTTCCCGTTTTGGCTGCTGCCGGCTGGCTGACTCTAAGGGAGCTGTTTGGCCCAAACTCCGGCGTTCGAGCCGCATTGTCCGACAGAATGTCTGTCACCAGATAAACAGCCCGTGGATCGAGCACTTGCTCGGGTATTGGTGGTTCATATTGGTAGATCACCCGGCCTTCGCTGTCGGCCACCCACAAGATGGCCTGAGGTGGTACGTACTTTCCTTCGTTAGACAATGTGGCATAGGCGGTTGTCAGGTCTTCAAGTGTCACCTCACCGCCGCCCAGCGTTAGTGACAGGCCGTAGTATTCGGGTGGTTGTCGCAGCCCCCGAATTCCCATCCTATGAGCTGTGTCCAGTGTATTGGCGATTCCCACTTCGCCCAGCAGCTTGATGGCGGGAATGTTGTATGAGTTGGCCAGCGCATCCCGCAGGCGAACAGGTCCATGAAACTCGGCGTCGTAGTTCTGGGGGCGATAAACATCCCCATCTTCTTCCAGCGGAATTTCTGTCTCTATGTCCCAGATGACCTTGGCCGGCGTCATCCCCTGCTCGAAAGCTGTCACATACGTGATCGGCTTGATGGAGGATCCGGGTTGGCGTTCACGAATGGCCACGTTCACCCGTCCATCGATTGAGTCGTCCGCGTAATCCACGCTGCCCAACATTGCCAAAATCTGTCCTGTGTCCGGCTGCAAGGCTACCAGGGCGGCGTTTGTCAAGTTGTGCTCCTCGCGGAGCTCAGCAACATGCTCGCGCGCCAGCTTCTCCGCCAGTTGCTGGTAACGCAGATCGAGCGTCGTATAGACGGTTAAGCCGCCCCGGCCTAGCTGTTCCGGCCCAAACATCTCCTCCAGTTGCTGTCGGACATACACCACGAAGTGGGGTGCCAACATGTCTATCTTGGGTGGTGTGAGTTTCAGGGGTTCTTTGAACGCAGCGTCGGCCTCCGCTTGGGTGATGAACCCATTCCTCACCATCAGGTTGAGCACAGTTTGTTGTCGCTTCTTGGCAGCGTCCAGGTCGGTAAACGGATCCAAGAAATAGGGCAACTGGGGCAGGCCGGCCAGCATCGCGCTCTCCGCGAGAGTCACATCACTTATCGGTTTACTGAAGAAGGTTTGGGCCGCCGCCTCAGCCCCATAGGACAGGTTTCCATAGTATATCTCGTTTAGATAGTACTCCAGGATGTCATCCTTGCTGCGCTGCCGGGTCAGAATCAGCGCCAAAATCCATTCCTTGAGCTTGCGAATGTAACTCTGGCTGATGCGTTCCTCGTAGCTAAAGGCCACGTGGCGAACAAGTTGCTGTGTGATTGTACTTCCGCCCCCCATGATCTGGCGGTAACGCAAGAGTCGCCAGGCAGATCTCGCAATGCCCGCCACGTCGATGCCTGGATTTGTGTAGAATGTGTCATCCTCGACAGCGATAGTGGCCTGCCGCATGTGTATCGGCACGTCACTCAGTTGGACCCGGGTTCGCCGGCCCTCGTCGAACACCTCATTCAGCAGCCGGCCATTGCGGTCATAAATCTTTGTCGACTGGAAAACCTGCCGGCGACCGATGGCCTCTATCGTGACTAGGTTCGACTGGAGTTCGTCAACCAGCGAAGCATAAACCACGCCGGCTGTCACCCCGCCGGCTATCAGCATCGCCAGAGCGATGATGAGCGGCGTCACCAAGGCAAACACCAGAGCGCCGGCAGAACCAGCGATGGCCCCCTGAGCCACGATGTTTCCATTCGAATTGTGTCGTCGGCGTCGCCGGCGCGTCACTAACCAGTATCGATTTCCGTTACGTTTCATGGATTGAGGTCTCAGTCTGCTCGACTGGCCGTGCTTGATGGTGGCAGTAATCGACTGGAGTGAATTATAGGGGCATTCGGGCTTTCAGGCAAAAAGCCGGGCCTCTTCAGACGGCCAAACGGTATCGAACGATTACAGTCTGGGTTTCGGCAATAAGTCGCTGGGTGCTATTGAAGGAGACCCAACGGGAGTCAAGGGTAACGGGAGAGCTCCGAGGGGTTGAAGCGGGTGGGGAGATCATCCTAATTCTCCTACATGTTGATGCTTCGAACAAGAGGGAGTTGATGGGAACAAGTCGCTTGGACAGTGCGTCTTGTGAGTTGGAAAAATGTGCTATTGTCACGCTGGATGCGAGAGAGGTGAACGATGATTGGCCTGGCGTTACTACTCAGCCCCCCGCTGCCGGCGGTTGAAACCGCGCCTAC
>JBHHXF010000409.1:0-3923 GCA_046756905.1 Anaerolineae bacterium
GTTGGCACCACAGGTGCGTGTGGAAACACCCGCGCCCCCCGTGTTTGGAAAGGAGAATCGCCACCACGCAAGACAAGCGTTGTGGCCAACGCCGGCCTTTCCAGCCGGCGTTCAGTTTTTGGGAGGACAACATGCAATCTTTCGACGAATATCTGGAGATGGCTACCACCATGCATCGGGGCTGTGCCTGCCCTGGCCAGGTACTGGGCACCCGCATGGCCATGCTGGGCTGCGGGCTGCTGGGAATCACCCCGCCCGATCAAGAGAAGCGCCTGTTCGCCTTCGTCGAGATTGACCGCTGCCTGGCCGATGCGGTGGCGGCCGTGTCGGGATGCCGGCTTGGAAAACGGACACTGAAATTCCTCGACTATGGCAAGGCGGCGGTCACCTTCTACGATCAGCATACCGACCGCGCAGTTCGCATCGTAGCTCGCGACGACTCGCGAGACAAGGTGCCGCTTTATGCTGACCCCGACATGAAAAAGTACGAAGCCCAGGTGCACGCCTACCGGGCAATGCCGGCCGAGGACCTGTTCACGATCCAGGAGGTCTCCATTGAAATCGCTCCTGAAGATCGACCGGGTCGGCCCATGAGCCGCGTCGCATGTAAGCGGTGCGGCGAGGGCATCAGTGACTGCCGTGAAGTGTACGTCGAGGGTCAACCCCTCTGCCGAGCTTGTGCCGATGGCGCCTACTACCAGCGTCTTTCAGCCGCCAGCGTCATGGACCTCTCGCCCAATGGGCGCGACAGGGTAGCCCCATGAACTGCCAGGATAATTACGGGCGCTCCGTTGACTACCTACGCGTGTCCGTCACCGATCGCTGCAACCTGCGCTGCGTGTACTGCATGCCACCCGATGGTGTTCCCTGGAAAGCGCGGCACGCCATACTCAACCTGGAGCAGATTGCCCAGATTGTGGAGGCGGCTGCCGGCCTCGGCTTTCGCAAGGTCCGGCTGACGGGCGGCGAACCCCTCGCCCGCAAGGGTCTGGTCGATCTGGTTGCAGCCATCGCCGCGACCCCCGGCATTCAGGAGGTGTCCATGACCACCAATGCCACACTCCTGCACCGCTTCGCGGAGGATTTGGCGGCCGCCGGCCTGGCCCGGGTCAACATCAGCCTGGATAGTCTGCGGCCCGACCGGTTCCGTCGTATCACCCGCCTGGGGGATATTGATCTGGTGTGGAAGGGTATCGAGGCGGCCGAAAGGGCTGGGCTGAGCCCACTGAAGATCAATGTGGTGGTAGTTCGGGGTCTCAACGACGACGAGTTGGCGGACTTTGCCCGACTAACGTACGTTCACGCGTGGCACATTCGGTTCATCGAGGTGATGCCGGTGGGCAACGGACTGGATTGGGGACCCGGTATGCCGGTGGCCAGCGAGCGCTTTGTCTCGGTCGCGGAGATACAGGCGCGACTGGCGGACCTGGGTTCTCTGGTTCCAGTGACCGGTCCGCACGGCAACGGGCCGGCACGCTACGCTCAGTTGCCCGGTGCCCGGGGCACCATCGGGTTCATCAGCCCGCTGAGCGAGCATTTCTGCGCCGCGTGCAACCGCCTGCGCCTCACCGCCGATGGTCGATTCCGCGCTTGTCTGTTTTCCGACCGATCCGTGCACATGAAGCCGGCGCTGGATGCCGGTGCCGGCGTGGCCGAACTGCAGGCGTTGATTCGGCGGACCATTGCCATCAAGCCGCTCGAACGACCGCTGCCGGCCACCGTCGGCGTAGCCGATGCCGCAATGTCCGCCATCGGGGGCTGACGGTGGGGCGCCGCATATCGTTTGAAGCAGCGTTGGCCAGCATTGAGGCCGAGCTTGTGTCAGGCGGGAGCGAAATCATCGACCTGGACGTGGCTCTCGACCGTGTGCTGGCGCAGGGCACAGCCTTGGACGACGGTGGCCTGCCGGCCGGCCATCGACTGGATGTTGTCGATGTCAGCCGGCTGGCAGCGTGTGGTCAGACCTCGGTAGCGGTGGTGCGCCGGCCTCGGGTGGGCGTGCTGGCCACCGGCGACGAGCTGGTGCCGCCCGGCACGCCGTTGAGCTTCGGACAGATTCCCAACAGCAGTACGCCGCTGGTCTCGGCCTGTGTGATGTGTTGGGAGGGCCGGCCCATCAGCCTGGGTGTAGCCGCTGACTGCGTGGACAGCCTGCAAGAATGCCTCGAACGAGGCCGGGAACTCTCGGTTGATCTGATTGTCACTGTGGGCGGCACCGGTCGTGGAGATCGTGACTTTCTGCGTCCCTTGTTGAAGGCTAAGGGAGAGATCATCTTCGACGGTGTAGCGATGCAAGGCGGGCATACTACCATGTTTGGTCGGTATCGCGGTTGTCCTCTGTTTGCGTTGCCGGGCACGCCCAGCGCCTGCCGGCTCACGCTGGAGGAGTTCGTGCGCTCGGCCGTGCTGCGGCTGGGTGGCCGGCCCATTGCACCGGTGACGGTGCCGGCCCGCGTTGTCAACGGCTTCCATTCCCGCCCGCTCCTCTCATTCGAGTGGGCGCGGGTGACTCGCAGCGAGGCCGGCTTCGATGCGCGCCGTGTGCGTGGTCCGGGTGTGGGCATATGGACATCAATGATTGCGGCAAATGCGTTGCTCGTCGTGCCGGCGGATGTAACGCGGGTTGAGGCGGGGGATGTTCTGGAGGCCCAACTGCTGGATACCGCAGTTGGTGGGATTGTCGATTAGTCAAGTAGTCGAATGGTCAGAAAACCCGTGAAAGCTACGGTTCAGGCGTATCTTGAGACGAGACGTGGTCGAAGGGGTTATCAGTCAGCAAGCCCTCGGCCTGGGCTGCTGTGAGCAGTGCGTTGTCGCCGGTGGCGAAGGTGAGGGAGAGTTGCTGGTGGGCCAGGGCACGGCTGTGACGCAAAGCCACGGCCAGTTGCACGGCATCGTAAGCCTTGAATTGACAAGCTTTCTAACCCAGGTGCTGCCAGGTTCGAGAATGTAGTGCTTGACGAGAGCACTGGCGTCGAAGTACTAAAAGGCCATTGTTAACGGCGGTTCTCAATGATGATATCACTGGCCATAGGACCAGGAGGCAGATGGTCCAGTTCTTGACGAATGGCTTGCTTTTCTTCCTCTGTACGGGATCGCCAGCGTTCTGCGTGGATTCGAACCATTGGCGGCGGTTCCACCACAAGGCCCTCAGCCTTGAGCCAGGTCAAGAGCTGTTCCTGGTCGAGCGGCACGCCGGGTTTCGGCGGTTCTACCCGCTGTCCATCTCTGACCAGTCGATGCACGGTTACTTCCAGACGTTCGACGCGCATCTTCAAGTTGACCAGTTCTTGCTCGAGTTCCAATTCAAGAATTGTCGTAGGTGTCACCTCTATTCGGACTGATTTTACCACTGCAACGTGTGAACCGCAAGACGGAGGGAGCCAGGTATGGTTGTTGATGAACAGGGGGTTGGCGGTCGGATTGTTCCGATCATCTCTGTAGTTGGACGCTCCGACTCCGGCAAGACGACCTTGCTAGAGAAGCTGATTCCCGAGTTCAAGCGGCGCGGCTATCGGGTGGCGACGGTGAAGCACCACGCCCATCCTGGTTTCGAGATGGATAAGCCGGGCAAGGATACGTGGCGGCATGCGCAGGCCGGCAGCGATCACGTGGTCATCGCCGCCCCCGACAAGGTGGCCGCCATCTGGCGCACGGACCGCGAGTCAACACTGGATGAGATCGCCGCCGGCATCGCCAATGTGGACATCATCCTGACCGAAGGCTACAGATGGGCCGACAAGCCCAAGATTGAGGTGGTCCGCTCCGCACGCAGCCAGGAACCGCTGTGCACCCCCGACGAGCTTGTTGCCCTGGCGACCGATCTTCAGTTTGACCTGGACGTTCCTCAGTTCAGTCTGGAAGATGCGGTTGGTTTGGTCGATTTGATTGAGCAGCACTTCTTGAAGGAGTGTTAGAAGTTA
>JBHHXF010000410.1:0-3921 GCA_046756905.1 Anaerolineae bacterium
AGGAATGTCTGAAGTTGAGCCAATTCTCGTTCACGTGCAACGAACACCTGCCCGGCCATTGCACACTTCCTCCCTGGTGGAATAACTGAGATTGTGATTTCTTGGACAACAACCTGGCTAGAAAGCGAGTTTGAAGTTGGGTTATTTTACCATATCTCTTTTCAAAAAACAGGTTTCAACCCCATTTTGAAAAACAGAACAAATATGTTATCCTATCCCCACACATCTACAGTAGAAGTGGTAACCGTGTCGAGGATGCAAATCTTATGGGACACTCCGAGAGTCTTATAGAAAATCAGAGTATAGCCCATTGGGAGCTCAATCAACTGGTCAAAAGCGGATTGTACCCCGATGAACAAGCCGCATTGCGCAGCGCTCTGCGAGCTCTCTTTCGCCTCAGCCCGCAGATCAAGCTCCGAATGATCATCAGCGCATACGAGGCGGGAGACATCAGCCTTGGCAAAGCGGCAGCGATGTTGGGCGTCTCCCAAGAAGAGATGATGGACATCCTGCGAGAGGCAGATGCCGAGATCCATTTGGGACCGCGAACTGTCGAGGAGCTTCTTCAGGATGCCCGAAACGCCTGAAACGCCCAAGGCTCGGCCGTCGATTGTCTTTGATAACACGGTGCTCTCCAACTTTGCAGCAGTAGACCAAATCCCACGACTGGAAAAGCTCTACCAGGATCAGGCTTGCACGACGCTTATGGTTGTTCAAGAGGTCCAAAATGGTCTCCATGCTGGGTATCAGCACCTTCAGTCTGTCGAAGAGGTACTGAATCCTCCCCATCCCACTGGCTGGTTGCATGTTCTTGCTCTTGAGTCAGCGGAGGAACAAGACTTGTACATCGAATTGTCATCCTCCCTCGGCCCCGGCGAGGCTGCATGCTTGGCGGTGGCCATCACGCATGGGTTGACTCTGGCCACCGATGACCTGGCAGTCCGTCGCAGGGCAGCCGAGCGAAAAGTACAGTTGACAGGCACGGTCGGCATTCTCATCCGGCTAGTGCGCGAGGGACACCTCTCATTGACGACAGGCAATAGCATCCTAACACAGATGATCGACCTCCGCTATCGTGCACCCGTTGAAAAGCTGGACGATCTCGTGTGAAGGCTATGCCTTACTCGCCCCCTGTTGCTTCAATAACGGCGGTCGGTAGTCGGTGGTCGTCTCACTCGGACAACTCCTCCAGAAGCGCTTTCGCCTCCTGCAAATCTGCCGTATCAAACCCTTCGGTGAACCAGCCGTAGATGTCCGCCAGCATCTGCCGGCCCTTCGACAGGCCCCTCGATGAACTCGGGACGAGGCTCGGGACGTCGCCTTCCCCGCCCCTTACCTGCCTCTGCAACAGCCGGCACAGGCTCACCGTCGCCCGCAGCTCCCACGACTTGGCCTCCTGCCGGCGGGCAACCTCGATGGCCTTGTGAAAGCCGGTTTCAGCTACGACGTCATCGCCCTGTGCCAACAGCAACTCGCCCCTGAGCCGATGCAGCTCGGCCTCACACCAGCGTTCACCCGTGTTGTTCGCCACCTTCAGCGCCTTGGCCAGCACGGTGAGCCCCTCTCCAGGTTGCCCTGCTTTTGCATATCCCTCGGCCAGCAGAGCAAGATAATACGTCTGTGGCAGCCCTGCCCCGGTAGCTCGCCAGGCGTCCAGGCCCCGGAGTATCTGTGCAACACCTTCTTCTACCTGTTCCTGTTCAACCAGCGCCCAGCCTCGCATGATGGTTGCCAGCGCCAACCAATACGCAAACCCCTGCTCGGCCGAGAGGGCAATGGCTGCCTCTGCCCGCTCTTGAGTTGCCTGCACCTCCCGGCGGAACTGATGGATAAAGGTAGCAAGGCCCAGGGCAGCAGCCAGGCTGTGGGGGTGGGACAGCTCCTGGGCCAGGATGAGCGCCTCGCGGCTCCTATCCAGGGCCTGGTTCGGATAGCCAAGCGACCACAGGGGATAGGGTGCATGACGCAGGCAGGCCCCCCCGGGGTCAGTCCCGTATAGGAAAGCATGAGAGTGGTGCTGCTGGGGGTCGTAGAGGGCAATGCCCTGCTCAAGGTGTGCTCGGGCCGGGGCAAACTCTCCCAGCCAGAGCAAGGTCGGCCCTAACGCTCGGTGGGCCTCCAAGAGTAACGCCGGGTCTTGTTCGTTCTGGGCCAGGTTCAGGAGCTGCTCCGCCACCTCGTGTGCCGTCTGCAACTCTGCCCGCACTTCATAATACTCCCATAGTCCCCGCAAGACGGCGAAGAGCTGAGGCGTTTCTCCCACCTGCGGCCACAGTTCCTGCGCCCGGGTATAGGCTTGTTCCACTTCCGGAGCCGCATAGCCTTTGGTGGCTATCAAAGCCGGGCCGAGGGTGATTTGCAGTGCAAGCTCTTGCTGTGCCCGCTCGGGTGAATCCGGCAGGGTCTTGAGCAATCCCAGCCCCTGGGTGAGGTGCGCGATCGCCTCCTCGGCGGCGGACAGTCGGACGGCCCGCTTTCCCGCCTGGATCAGATAGTCAACGGCCTTCTGTGCAATTCCCGCCTCCTGGAAGTGCCGCGCTAACTGCACGGCGATCTCCTCCGTCTGGTCTGCGTATAGCTCTTCCAGCACGCGACCCACGTCCTCGTGGAGCAACTCCCGTTCCATCTGACCCAGACGGTTGTACAGGTATCTTTGGAACAGGTTGTGCCGGAAGCGGTAGAGCGACAGCCGTTGCCGTCCCACGCGCTCGATCCCTCGCTCCCACACCAACCGGTGCCGCCTGTCCAACTGCTGAGTCAGCCGCCGCGCCAACTGGCGTTCGCCCACCTCCTGCACCCGCGCCACCACCTGGGCCGTGAAATTCTCGCCCTCCACGCTGGCCACCGCCAGCGCCTCCCGCAATTCCTCCTCCAGCCGGCCAATGCGCTCCTCGATCACGCCCTCCACCCGCGCCGGCAGCGCATCCCATGCCAGCGTCGGCCCTTCGATCCACCGACCCTCCTCATCTTGCACCAGATCTCCCCGCTCCTGCATCGCCCGCAGCAGCTCAATGGTGAAAAGCGGGTGTCCGTCCGTGTGCCGGAACAATGCCTGCCGAAAGCCCTCGTCCAGTCGGTTGGGCTCTGTGTCCAGCAGCGCATCCACGAACTGCCGGCCCTCATCCACCGCCGCCTGGCTCAGGTGCACCCAGATGTCCCCGAAGTAGCGCTTCAACTCGTTCACCACCCCTTCCAACGGATGCCGCTTGCCAACCCGCCCGAGGGCAACATCAGCCGGCCGGTAGGCGCCCACGACCAGAATGGGGCTCTCCCCCATACGCCGGCCCAGGTGGAACAGCAGGCTAATGGAGGCGGCATCGGCCCACTGCAAGTCGTCCACCACCACCATCAACGGCCGTTGCGCGGCCAGCGCCTGCAGCACGTCGGTGTACTGCTCGAAGAGGCGGCTCTGCTGCAGGTCAGTGCCGCCACCACGCGCCGCCTTCTGACTTGTCAGTTCCTCCAGCCGATCCAGCCAACTGATCCCTCGGGCTTCGCCTCGGGACAGAGCCTTGCCGGCCACGAAAGTCCCTGCCCGTGTCGCCAAACTCGCACCGGGCACGAAAACCTCGATCAGGTCCGGACCGAGGTCTACCAGCGCCTGGCCGGAGATGCGGAGAAAGTCCCTTAGCCGGCCGGCGTTCTCCTGGGTGATGGCCCCCTGGGCCAGCCTGGCTTCCACGTCGCCGGTCAGCAGGCCCAGCACCTCGCGGAAGGGCAGGTACGGATCGCCGATGCCCGTCTGGGCGTTGCAGTCGCCGATGGCGACGAGCAGGTCGTCGTGCTCGTCCTGGGCGCGGCGGGCGAATTCGGTGACCAGGGCAGTCTTGCCGGCGCCGGCCTCGCCCGTGACGAAGCAGACAGTACCGTGGCCGGCGAGGGCCTTGTCTAGAAACCCGTTTAGTTGTGCGAGCTCACGCT
>JBHHXF010000411.1:0-3899 GCA_046756905.1 Anaerolineae bacterium
GGCGTTTTGGCGTGGGGTCCGTATTTCCTGCTCAAGTTCGCCGGCGCTGAAGTGGAGATAGAACCCTTCCTCGCCGTACACCTCTCCGGTGTGATCCCCGGCTTCATTCTGCGGCGTTATGACTGGATTCGCCGGCTGCTGCGCCGGCGCGGGTAGGGGCGAGGCAGGTCGGAGAGATGGTCCACGTGCGAACCAACGTTCTCTCCGACCTGCCTCGCCCCTACATCTTCTCGTAAACAAGGAACATCATCTTGAAAGCCATCGCCTTCTACCAGCACGGCGACATCGATCAACTGAAGATAGTTGAACTGCCACAGCCCGAGCCAGGGCGGGTTGAGGTCTTGATCAACGTCAAAGCGGTTGCCCTCAACCACCTGGAACTGTGGGTGCTGGGAGGGTTGCCTGGCCTGGACCTGGAAATGCCCCACGTCGGCGGCTCGGACATCGCCGGCCTCATCGCCGGCCTGGGCGAGGGCGTGACTGGCTTCCAGGTCGGGCAGCGGGTCGTGGTGAACCCGACGCTGAGCTGCGGTGACTGCGAGTGGTGCCGGCGCGGTGAGGACAGTCTCTGCGATGAGTTCGGCGTCATCGGGGAGCATTGCCGTGGCGGTGCCGCCGAGTACGTAGTCGTGCCGGCCCGCAACGTCATGCCCATGCCAGATGCTTTCCCCTTCACTGATGCGGCCGCCGTCCCGCTCGTCTTCCTGACCGCGTGGCGCGCTCTGATCACACGGGCTCAGCTTCGCCCGGGGGAAGATGTGCTGATCCTGGGAGCCAGCGGCGGCGTCGCCAGTGCCGCTATCCAGATTGCCAGGCTGGCCGGCGCCCGCGTCTTCGCCGTCACCAGCAGTCCCGAGAAAGCGGAAAAAGCCCGCGCCCTGGGGGCCGATTGGGCGGTAGACCGCACCCAGCAGAACTGGAGCAGAGCCGTCTTCGAGGCTACCAACAGGCGAGGCGTCGATCTTGTGCTGGAGAACGTGGGAGCCGCCACCTGGTTCGACAGTCTGCGCTCGGCCAAGAAGGGCGGGCGGATCGTAACTTATGGCGCGACATCAGGCCCACGGCCACAAACCGACATCCGCTACATCTTCTGGAAGCAACTCACCATCCTGGGCACGACCATGTCCACCCGCTCGGAGTTTCACGACGTGATGAACCTGGTGTGGCAGGGCCGGCTGAAGCCCGTGGTTGACAGCATCTTCCCCATGGCGCAGGCACAGGCGGCCTACCGTCGTCTCCAGGCCGGCGAGCAATTCGGTAAGGTGGTCATTGATATTGGCTAGGATACACACGTGAAGGCAGACCTGGACCGCCTGATGGCCGAGCGGAACATTGATGCGGCTGTGGTCATGGGAGCGATGGCCGGCAACCCCACCCTGTACTATCTGGTGAACGGCGCGAAGCTCAGCAGCGGCACGGTTGTCAAGAAGCGGAATGAGCCGGCCGTGCTTATCCACAGCTCCATTGAGCGCGACGAAGCGGCCCGCAGTGGGCTTGAGACCATCGACATCCGGCAATACAACTACCTGGAACTGCTACGGGAGGCCGGTGGGAATCGGTTGCTGGCTATGGTTCGTCTCCTGGCACGAGTGTTCCAGGAGCGAGGGATCTCCGGCCGCGTGGCATTCTACGGCACGGAAGATCGCGGTGCGGCGTACGCGCTTCTACGAGCCATCGATGAACATGTTCCAGGGGTCGAGGTTGTGGGTGAGTTCGGCAGCAACCTGTTCGTGGCTGCGAGATCAACCAAGGACCCGACCGAGGTGGAGCGTATCCGCGAGGCCGGCCGCAAGACCGTCGCCACGGTGGATGCTACCATCGATTTCCTGCGCTCCCATCGGGTGCGCGACAACGTGCTCGTGGACAACGCCGGCGCTGCGCTGACGGTCGGGCGGGTCAAGCACTTTGTGCGGCGAACCCTTTTCGACCACGACCTGGAGGAGGAAGTCGAGACCATCTTTGCCATCGGTCGCGATGCCGGCATCCCCCACTCGCATGGTGACGACCATGACGCCGTGCGCTTGGGGCAGAGCATCGTGTTCGATCTGTTCCCACGGGAGCGAGGCGGCGGCTACTTCTTCGACATGACGCGAACGTTTTGTCTGGGCTACGCGCCGGCTGAGGTCGCGTCGGTTTTCGAGGATGTGCGGGCCTGCTTTGAGACCGTCGTGTCGGCGCTGGAAGCGGGGACGCCGGCCGGCCACTACCACGAGCTGGCCTGCGACTTCTTTGAGTCCCGATGCCATCCGACACTCCACTCCGATCCGGGAACGGAGGAGGGCTTCGTGCATACGTTGGGCCACGGCATCGGGTTATCAATCCACGAGCAGCCCTTCATCCACGACGCCCCTGGCACGCAGGATGTCCTGGATACCGGCGCCATCTTCACCATCGAGCCCGGACTGTACTACCCGGATCGCGGTTTCGGCGTGCGCCTGGAGGACGTCTTCTACGTGGATTCTGACGGGGTGTTTCACAACCTGACCAACTACCCGAAGGAATTGGTCATCGACATGCCGGCGGGGGCGTAACTTTACACTGTTACGGGCGTTCTGTAAGTGGTTAAGTCTTACGATGTGTAGGACTTGAGTGTTGGATATTGGATATTGGGTATCGGATATTGGCAGGCTAATACCCAATATCCAATATCCAACCTCTCGCGATTGTTGTTGGGGAGCTGTGTGATGTCAAAGTGGATTCAGATAAGTGTCGTATCGGATGAAGAAACCGCGCCGGCTGGCGACGAGACAGCGGCGGAGGCGCCATCGACAGGGCCGGGCCGGCTGCTGGTGGTCGGAGGTGGCCTGGTTGTAGTCGGGCTGCTGGCGGTTGCCGTCTGGTTCTTCGCCTTGCGCGGTGGGAGTCAGCCGGCCACGGCGAACGTGATGCAGTCACCGGGTGCGGCTGTTCCCATGCCGGCTGGCCAACTCTCCAACCCGGCGGCTCCGATCGCTCCCGACTCGGCGCCATCGGGCGAGGCAGCGACCGTCGGGGAGCCAGGCACTGATCAGGTTTCAGCCGAGGTGGCACGCCGGCTGACGTCGCAGAAGCGAGTTGCTGTGGTGAATGGCGACCCGATTACGGAAGCCGCGCTTGAGCGCGAGGTCGGCATTGGGCGGGTGCTATACCCCCTGCTGCAGGGCATCCCTGTGGGGAATGATGCGCAGACCCTGGAGCAGATGCGGTCAGATTTGCTGAGCAGCCTGATTGACGAACGTCTTCTGGTGCAGGCTGCGACACAGGCCGGCCTGACAGTCAGCGAGGCCGACCTGGATGCCCGCGTCGATAAGATGTTGGACCGTGTTGGGTTGTCTATCGACGATTTCACCAGCCAACTGTCCACTGTCGGCGTGTCGATGGACGATCTGCGCGCATCGCTCAGGTCAACGATGCTGGCCGAGCGCTTCGTCAGCGAGAACCAACCTCCCAGCGATGTGTCGGCCAGGTCAACTTACGAAGCATGGGTCAAGGCGCTCCAGAAGCAGGGTGACATCCAAATCCTGACGGGTGACAGCGCCTCGAAGACCGTTAAGATGGGCCAGCCGGCCCCCGATTTCACGCTTCGCGGCCCCAAGGGGGAGACGGTGAGCCTCTCGGACTTCGCCGGCCACCCCATTCTGATCAACTTCTGGGCTACCTGGTGTCCACCTTGCCGCTTCGAGATGCCTCTCCTGGAACAGACCTACGGCCGGCTCAAAGAGGATGACCTGATAGTGCTGGCTGTAGATGTGCAAGAGGGTCCCGAACTGGTGACCCCATACATCGCGGAAATGGGGCTGACTTTTCCAGTAGCGCTGGACCGCGCCGGCGCTGTCGCAACAGCCTACCGTGTCACTGGCCTGCCGACCACCGTGTTCGTAGACGCGAACGGCATCGTGACGGACATTCATCGGGGCGCC
>JBHHXF010000412.1:0-3897 GCA_046756905.1 Anaerolineae bacterium
GCTGACTGAACTTGCCGGCATTGCGAGGTGGTCAAGCGTCCATCCTGGAACAGTCGAGAGAGCTGTGAAGCGAATCGGGGATGGTCGCGCATGACCTCACTGGTTGGTCCTTCCGCCACGACTTGTCCTTCTTCCAGAATCACCATCCGATTGGCGGCGGCGGCCACCAATTCCACGTCGTGCGTCACCAGGAGCGCAGCATTGCCGGCCGCCTGATGCTGGCGCAGAACCGAGGTCAGCGTGGCCTTCTGCCGATAGTCGAGACCTCGGGTCGGCTCGTCGAGCAGCAAAAGTTCTGGCTCCGCGGCCAGGAAGGCCGCAATCGCCACCCGTTGACGCTCGCCTACGCTCAAGTCCCACGGATACTGTTCTGCCAACGGCAGCAGGTGGAACGTTTCAAGTACACCGCGACCGTTGGGCGGCAAAGCGTGGCTGCGTCGCGTGAACGCAATCTCTTCCTGTACACTATCGGTGAACAGCATAGCACCGGCATTTTGTGGCACAAACCCCACAAACGCTGCCAGGTCAGACGTGGACATCGCCCGCGCATCCCGTCCCAGCAGCTCGATCTGGCCTTGGCTGGGATCGACCAGTCCCATCACACACCGCAACAAGGTGGTCTTGCCGGCCCCATTCGACCCCACTATCGCCACTACTTCCCCCTGACCGACCCACAGATCCACGCCACGCAACGCCGCCACATCCGACCCGTCGTACGCACACCACAGATCTAAAACGCGCAAAGCAGCCGGCGAGGGCCGAGAATTTCCCCGCAAACGCTTTCCCTGTTTTCCAGCGTTTCCGCGTCTCCCTCCTTTTGCTCTGCTTTCCCTTTCAACATAGAATCTGGCTTCTTCAACCGTCAGTGGTAGCGGCTCCCACCCCATAGCCCTCGCCAATTCAACTACCGGTGGCGCCAGATCAGACTCACGCACGATGTCCCGTGGCCGGCCAACTTCCGGCGCCTGCCCCTCGCCAGGGAAATAGATGATCTTGTCCACGTACGGCAGTACGCGCTCCAGGCGGTGCTCAGCCAGAAAGACGGTCAAGCCAAGCTGCTGATTCAGCTCTGTGATGGCCGTCAGCACGTCCTCTGCGCCGGCGGGGTCCAACTGCGACGTCGGTTCATCCAACACTAATACCCGGGGTTGCAGAGTCAGGACCGAGCCTATGGCGACACGCTGTCGCTCGCCCCCGGACAGCGTGTCCACCCGCCGCTCTCGCAGTCCGTGCAAATCCAACTGATCCAACACCTGCATTAGCCGGTCCTGCATCTCTGCGCGCGGGTGGCCCACATTCTCCATCGCATAAACAAGCTCATCCTCGACCCGGTCGGTGACAAATTGTGCTTCTGGGTCTTGGAAGACAAAACCTACGGCGTCGGCCATGCCAGTTGTTCCGCGCGCAACGGGGTCGCGTCCCGCAACCCGAACTGTACCCCGAATCGTCCCGCCGGTGAAGTGCGGCGCTAGCCCATTCAGCAGGCGCAGGAAGGTCGACTTGCCGGCTCCCGATGGCCCCATGACCAGGACAAACTCGCCGGCCTCAATGGACATGGACACACCGTTCAAAGCGGGGACATCACACTCTGGATACCAATAACTGACGTCCCGCAGATCAACCACCGGCTGTCCACGCAGAGATGTAGCGGGGATTTCTCCTCCGCTCCTCCGCCCCCCCGCACCTCCGCGCCTCTGCACCCCCGCACCCCTGCCCCCCTGCTCCCTGGCCCCCGTGCTCAGCCGGAGTGCCGGCGTTGCCAACAGCAACAGCGCTATTCCAGCCAGTGGGTTGAAATCCGGCAGCACGATCTGGGGATATGGACTGTAGGCCAGCGCATCAGGCTGGCTGAGGGCCAGTGCACCGATAATGGTCAGGGTGACAATGGCGGTTGATATGACTAGTGCATCAGATCGGGCGAGGCGCAGTGACCGATACCGGGTCCGTTTCCGTGACAGCCCGGCTCTCCGCCAGACTACAACGAAAACCAGAGCACCCACACCGGTAAGAGCCCAGCCGGCGATTGAATGCGCCGGCCAATAACGCGTAGCGAAGAAGCCGCCAGTAGCAGCCAGGACGCTCACCAGCACGGCCAGTCGGCGTGCGGCGCTGTACCGACCTTCATCAGCCGGCGACGGAGATCCGGCCCCGCGCGCTTCCATTGCTTCAGCCAACCCGATAGCCCGTTCCAGCGCGCTGCCCAGCAAGGGGACGATCAACGGCAGCAGATCGCGCATGCCTCGGAATTTATGCCCGCGCAGTCGCTGAGCGCGCCGAATGTCTTGCAGTGCTGCCATCATCTGAGGAACAAAAACGACGGCGATAGACAGGATCAGTCCGGCCTGACTCATGAATGCCGGCGTCAATTGCAGCAGTCGGAAGTGATCGACCGCGCCGTTGAACGTCGCGAAAGCCATGAGCAGTGCTGTCAGAGCCATCCCGCTGATGAGGCCGTAGACAAGAGATTCAAGTGTGATAGGGCCACCCACCAGAGGCCAGCCGGAGGGGAATGTAAATAGAACGGTGACCCCTTGATGGGCTACCAGTGTGTCAAAAAGCGCCGTCACTCCCCACAACATCAATCCAAGCCGGATTATGACGCCCCAGGCGAGGGCGGTTGGCGACTGTCCGCGCCATGCCACGCGGACAGTCGTCGCCGCCAGCACGATGATGATCAGGTACAGCGGGTTTCGCGTAGACAATGCCGCAATCAGCGCAGACGTCAGCCAAACCAGCCATGTGATGGGGTGAAACATAGGCGTGAGGTCGATCTCCTACGCCATCAGCCGGCGCCGTAATACACCGGCCAGTACCATGGTCAGTGCGGCCAGCGTAAAGAGGACGGCCGGCCACGGTGCAGCTTGGCCGCCGGTAGCAGGCAGTTTGTTTGGCGCTACTACACTACCGGACAGCACGGTCAGGGGGAACGCCTTGCCGACAAGCGCCGGCACAGCCTGTACCGTGGCAAGGAAATTGTCATCTGGAACAGTCGCCTGCCACTGGAAAGCCCCGTTCCCCTTCTGCAAACTAAGGAGAGTGTCCAGCGGGCTGGTCGAATCGACTGACCAGTCTGATAAATCGGCACCCGTAGCATAAAGTGCCTGTAGCACATTAGCCGTCGAATTTGCATCCATGTCGGTGCCAAAATCGGACGGTTTCTGGTATGGCCAGCCGGCATCTTCGTTCTGCACGCGCTTCAGATACTCAAGAGCACCATCGACCACGTCGGGTCGGGCGTTGACTGCAACCAGCGCCTGAATCGAGATGGCGGTCGTGTTTGTGTCGCCTTGCGTGGCTGGGTCCCCATTCCAGGACCAGCTTCCATCATCCGCTTGGGCGTCTACCAGCCAGTTGATGGCCTTCTTCTCCACAGGCCGGCCAATACTTTCCAGCGCCATAATCGCCAGTGCCTGGGTAGGAACGGTCCCGTTTTCGCCGTCGAACTGCCCTGTGGCGCTGTCATAGCTATCCTCCAGGACTTTTGCCAGATTCGCCCCGCCAAAGTTGGTGGGGTCCAGGCCGGCCGGCACCAGAGCGAGCATCAGCTTGGCGGTAACGCCGGCGCCTTCGATTTGACTCAGGTTGGATCGCAGGAAATCCAGCGGTGTATTTCCTCCCATTTGCCAGCTTGTCAGGTCACCGCCGCCGGCGGTGATAGCCAGGGCGGCGTCGATAGTGGCACCCACGCTGCTGGGCTGACCGAATCCCCCGTCAGGAGCCTGTTGCCCCCTCAGCCAGCTCAGTGCCTCCGGAGCACCCGCGCTGACTGTGCTGGCTAGGCATAGGCTAAGAACCAGCACTACCAGTGCCAAATGCTGGATTCGCCGGATGGTCCTCATATAAGGCTCAGAAGGATGCCCAAGATATTGCATATGTCAACTCCTTGTTGTTTGATTT
>JBHHXF010000413.1:0-3874 GCA_046756905.1 Anaerolineae bacterium
TTCACCGACACCACCATCTGCATCGGGTGCAAGGCGTGTGAGGTAGCGTGTAAGCAGTGGAACATGCTGCCGGCTGAGGAAATCGAGCTGTCCGGGATGAGCTACGACAACACCCAGGCGCTGGGGGCCACCACCTGGCGGCACGTGGCCTTCGTCGAGCAGGAAAGGCCGGCCCTCAATGGCGACGGCCCGCTCATCCGCTGGCTGATGATGAGTGATGTCTGCAAGCACTGCCAGGATGCCGGCTGCATGAACGCCTGTCCCACTGGTGCCATCATCCGCTCCGAATTCGACTCGGTCTTTGTGCAGCCGGACATCTGCAACGGGTGCGGCTACTGCGTACCGGCCTGCCCCTTCGGCGTTATCGAGCTCAGCCTTGCCGCCGATGGTAAGGCCCACAAGTGCACGCTGTGCTACGATCGGCTGCAAGGCGGGATGGAGCCGGCCTGCGCCAAGTCCTGCCCCACCGACTCCATCGTCTTCGGGGAGTTGACGGAGCTACGGGAACGAGCCCGCAGGCGAATGGAGCACCTGCATCAGCGGGGCGTGACCGACGCCTACCTTTACGGCGCGGACCGTGACGTGGCCGGCGGGCTCAATGCCTTCTTCCTGCTACTGGACGAACCAGATGTCTATAATCTGCCGCCGAACCCCACCGTCCCATCGAACAATGTCGCTGAGTCAGCGGCCATGAGCGTACTGGCCGGCCTGTTCCTCGGACTATTGACGGTGATCGCGTTCCTGTTGGGAGGGAATAGGAATCCCACGTTGGGCGAAGGTCTCTGACCGAGCCCATGGCGCCTCGGTCAGGAGACCTTCGGCGATCAAATTCGTGGCTGGAGCCGAAGTAGAAATTGTAAGGAGGTTGAGTTGAGCACCTACCAGCCAAAACTGGCCAAGTACGGACGCAGTCTGCCGAAGCAGGCCGGCTACTACGGCCGGCCGGTCATCAAGAAATCTCACTGGCTGTGGGAGATCATCGTCTACTTCTTTGTAGGGGGTGTGGCCGGCGGGAGCTCCGTCGTAGCCGCGGTCGCCAGCCGCTTCGGCACCGAGGAGGACGAGCCGGTGGTCCGCACAGGGCGTTATCTGGCCCTGCTGGGGGCCATCGCCAGCCCGATCCTGCTGATCCTCGACCTGGGTGTGGGCCGCCGGTTCCACCACATGCTGCGCATCTTCAAGACTCGCTCCCCCATGTCTGTCGGGTCGTGGATTCTGAGCGGCTTCGGATCGTTCACCGGGCTGGCCGCCGGCGTCCAGATGGCCCGCGATGGGCTGCTGGGTGTGGGTAGAGTGGCCGGCCTGCTGGCCGCCATACCCGCCTGGTTCATGGATGGCATGGGCAGCTTGTTCGGCTTCTTCCTGGCCGGCTACACCGGCGTGCTGCTAACCGGAACGGCCGTCCCCCTGTGGTCAAAGGCCAGGCGATACATGGGTCCCCTGTTCCTCACCTCGGCGCTGTCCACAGCGGTAGCTGCCATCTCGCTCATCCTCTCCTTCGCCCGGAACACACCTGAGGCGACGATGGAGAAACTGAAGCGCACCGAGAAGATGGCTCTGTTGTCCGAACTGGGCCTGGTGCTGGCACTGAAACAGCACCTGGGCCACACCGGCGATCCCATGTGGGACGGGAAATACGCTGGCCTAACCCGATTCTTCGTCGGTGGTGGGCTCATCACCCCACTGCTGTTGCACTTCTCCAACGACGGACTGGGCCGGCGACTCTCCCGGCTGTTCACTATTGTGTCCTCGATCCTGGTGCTGGCCGGCGGCTTTGCCATGCGCTACGTGGTCATCATGGCCGGCCACGACTCCGCCGACGACCCCGAAGCCCTGCTCGATATGCAGCACGACAGCTAATGTGGTATAATTCTTCCTCAACAGATGAAGTATCAGTCCATACCGAGCGATCACACGACATGAGCAGGAAACTGGCCGAGAAGTACCAGCCCTACGTAAAGGTCTGGAAAAAGCGCCTTGCGGAGGAGCCCGAACCTTACAGTGAAGCGTTGAAAGAGGCTTGCCGCGTCGCCGAGGAATGTGCTCGCGTCCTGGCAGAGCAGTATGGCGTCCGAAAGGTATATCTGTTCGGCTCTGCTGCCGGGCATGGCACGTTTCATAAGCATTCGGACATCGACCTTGCAGTCGAGGGACTACGAGAGCAACAGTATCTGAAAGCATTGGTAGCACTATGGGATATAGTTCCTCCGCATCTTAGCCTGGACCTTGTTCCCTTGGAAAGCGCCCGCCCAGAGCTCGCCGAACACATATTGAGTAAGAGCATTCTCCTCTATGCAAACTCAGAAATTCTCCACGCTGCGCACCGACATTCGGAATGAGTTGAGGTATCTCGACCATCTGGTGCAACAGGAGTTGCATGAGTTTCAACGTGAACGCTCAGATCCTCCAACACGAACAGAGGTCAGAGCGGCTGGAAGCATCGCACATGATTTCTACAGTGCCATCGAGCGTATCTTCAAGCGCATAGCGGTCGAAATTGATGGAACTGTCGCCGAGGGCGCGGCGTGGCACAGGCAGCTTCTTGGGCAGATGGCAGCCACGATTCCAGGTGTTCGTCCGGCTGTAATCGACCAGGAGCTTGAAGACGAACTCCATGAGTATTTGCGATTTCGACATCTCTTTCGGCACGTATATGGCGGTGAACTCGTATGGGAGCGCTTTCAGGAACTACTGGCAAGATTGCCTTCCGTCCACGAGAAGCTGGGACAGCGTCTTGACGAGTTTGACGAATTCCTTCAAGCACTGGAAGAGGAGCTGGAGCACGAATCGTAGGGGATGAAAACGATCGGGTCCCCTCTTCAAGGCATCATCGAATCCTACGCGCCGGCCCTCGAAGCCGAAATGCGCGCCCTGGTGAACGAGGCCCCTTCTCCCCACCTGGGCCGGTTCTACGGCATTATGGCATATCACCTGGGCTGGCGGGACGCGGAACTGCGCCCCGCGAATCAGCGCGCCGGCAAGTGGATCCGGCCGGCCATCTGCCTGCTGGCCTGCGAAGCCGCCGGCGGCGACTGGACGCACGCCGTGCCGGCGGCCGCCGCGCTGGAGCTGACCCACAACTTCACCTTGATCCACGACGACATCCAGGACGGCGATATGGAGCGACGAGGCCGGCCCACCGTCTGGACGCTGTGGGGCGTCGCCCAGGCGATCAACGCCGGCGACGGACTCTTCGCCCTGGCCCGCATCGCGCTGCACCGCCTCCACCGCCACGGGTTCGACCCGGCAACCATTCAGCACGTCTACCGGACGTACGACGAAGCCTGCCGGCGTCTGGTCGAAGGCCAGTACCTGGACATCGACTTCGAGCAGCGGCTGGATGTCAGTGTGGACGAGTACCTGGCGATGATCAGCGGGAAGACGGCGGCGCTGCTGGCTGCCAGCCTAGAGATCGGTGCTCGCCTGGCCACAGATGATGCGACTGTCGTGGACGCATACCGGCAGTTAGGCGAAGAACTCGGCCTTGCCTTCCAGATCGTGGATGACATCCTTGGGGCGTGGGGCGACGAGGCGGTCACCGGAAAGTCGGCCGGCAACGACCTGCGTCGCAAGAAGAAGACGCTGCCCGTCGTCTACGCGCTGGAGCGCGAAGCCGCCGCGGACGAACAGCCATTCCGAACGCTGTACCAGCAGGAGACCCTCACCGACGCCGACGTCGAAACCACTCTCCGCCATCTGGAAGAGGCCGGCGCCCGCCGCTACGCCGAAGACCTGGCGCAGCAGCACTGGCAACGCGCCGTAGACATCCTGGCCACGACGGGGACCGACAACCCGGCCCAGGGCCGGCTGCAAGCCCTCGCCCGATTCCTGGTTGAGCGCGAGTTTTAGAGCGGTAGGGGCGAGGCAAGTCGGA
>JBHHXF010000414.1:0-3874 GCA_046756905.1 Anaerolineae bacterium
GCGCCGGCCGGGCGAGTTGCCGCGTTACCGGATTAAATTCTCAAGGTTCATAAACTGCCAGGCCGAGCGCGCCGGCTCATTGTGCTTGTCCCTACTGTTGCAAGAGCGCGTTCGCTTTCGCGGCTGCCGCATCCAGCGCCGCCTGCGGGTCGGCATCGTTGAACAGGACATCCTCGATGGTCAGGCCGACTTCGCGCGACGCCGGCGCGTAGGCCGGGATGTTAGGGCGCACCACCGCGTCAGGCATCTGCTCCAGAATAGTGCGTGCGCGCAGCTCCTTTTCCAGGTACGCCTGGTAGGTGTCGGACTGAATCACCGACTGACGCAGTGGCAGGTAGCCGGTCTCCATGCTCCAGCGCAGGTTCGTCTCCGGGCTGGTCATCCACTTCACGAATTCCCACGCCGCCTCCCTGTCCTTCGCCGTGGATAGAATGGCCAGGTTCGCACCGCCGATGCCCGTCGCATGTTTGGTGTGGCCCGGCATGGGTGCCATGCCCAGCCTGTCTGACCCGAGAGCTGCCAGATACCGATTCAGGCGGGCAGTGGAGGCGAAAGTCATGGCAATCTTGCCGGCCTCAAACCCCTGTTCCGGCGGCGCCAGTGGCACAATCCCGTGTTTGTGAACCAGGTCGCGCCAGAATTGAAGCGCCTCGACGCCGGCCGGCCCGTTGAATTCGGCTCGGGTGAAATCCGCGTCGAAGATGTCGCCGCCGGCCTGCCAGAGAAAGGCGAACCAGTAGTAGACGTTGCCCCGATTGATCTGCAACGGAAACCACAAGCCCCACTGATCCACCGCGCCATCGCCGTCGGTGTCTTGCGTGAGGGCCTGTCCCACTTCGACCAATTCTTCCCACGTGGCCGGCGGCTTTTCGGGGTCCAGGCCGGCCTGCTCGAACAGCGCCTTGTTGTAGTACAGCGCGATGTTGCTCAGCGAGAACGGCATTGACCAGATGTCACCGCTGTATGTGGCCGTCTCCCACGCTTTGTCGAGGATGTCGGCCTTGTCGATGCCCGGATCGGCGTCGATGAAGTCCTCCATGCGGACGATTGCGCCGGCCTGGGCCAGTTCCGAAGACCAGAACTGATCGATCTGGGCCACGTCGGGGGCAGCGTTGCCGGCAATGGCCGTGAGCAGCTTGTCCCGCATGGTGTACAGGTTGCCACCATAGCTCGGCTCAACCACAATGTCCGAATGTGTGGCGTTAAAACCCTCGACCAACGCCTCGAATTCCTTACCGAAGCTACCGCCGTAGGCATGCCACAGCGTTAGTTTTGTAGGGAGCTCGGTGTTAGCCGGGGTTGCCGGCGGTGATGGCAATGCGGTGCAAGCCGTTGCAACAACCAACAACACGATTAGTCCAACGTACCTTTTCACTCAGTATCCTCCTCTCCAACGGTTCGGCGAAACGGGGCGAGCAACGAATTCCCCTCCTGCTACTGCGAAACCCGTTGATGAACCTTGAGAAAACAGTTCGGTAACAGCGCTTTGCTTCTCAGCCAGCGCCCCCACGGGCATGAAGTGATACTATTGATCATTCTATGTCAAGTTCGGCATCGCACCCCCGCCTTCCCTGCTCGGCCTGGATTGTCAAATCCAGGCCCAAGGCGTTGACACTGGCCTGAATCGGTCACTCCAGCCGCCGGATCGTTCGACCGAGCTCACGACGAGGTCTGGCGATCCGGCGGTAGCGGCTGAGTAGTAACAAAGTTCATTACTAAACCTTCATACCTGTGAGCGCAATCCCTCGCGCAAACTGCTTCTGCGCAAGCAGGAACAGTGCCACGACCGGCAGTGTCGCGACCACGGTGGCCGCCATGACCACCGGCCAGTCGGTGCCCAGTTCACTTTGCAGCATAGCCAGGCCGACGGGCACGGTGTACTTGTCGGGCGATTGCAAGACGATGAGCGGCCACAGGAAGCCGTTCCAGGCCCACATGAAGCTGAACACGGCCAGGGCGGCGATGGCCGGCATCGAAATCGGCAGGATGATGTGCACCAGAACCCCCATCGACGATGCGCCATCCATGCGCGCGGCATCTTCCAGATCATCCGGTATCGACAGAAAGAACTGCCGCAGCAGAAAAACACCGAAGGGGTGGGCCAGAGACGGGGCGATGACCCCCTGATACGTGTCCACCCAGCCCAGCCACCGCACGACAAGAAACGTGGGCACCAGCGTGACCTGGGTCGGAATGATGAGCGTGCCCAGATATAGCAGGAAAACCATGTCGCGGCCCGGAAATTCCAGGCGTGCGAAGACGTAAGCCGCCAGAACCGATGTGATGACCTGGCCGGCAGCGATGGCGCCGGAGATCACCATGCTATTCACGTAGTATCTACCCAGAGGAACGCGCTGCCAGGCATGCAAGTAATTTTGCCAGATGGCCGGCTGCGGAATCCACTGCGGAGGAAACTGCAATGCCTGAGAAGGGCTTTGCAGTGATGTCACCACCATCCAAATGAAGGGGCCAGCCATTACAGCCGCAACCGCGATGAGAGCAATGTGCAAGCCCATCGAACGAATTCGATGAGCGTATTGCGTATTGCATATTGCGTATATCGTGTTTCGTGTCATCCTGTGGGAGACAGGCGCTTCGTTGCTCATCTGCTGCTGATTATCTTGAATTGCAGAACGGTGAGCGGGAAGACGATCAGGAACAGCGCCCAGCCCATGGCCGATGCGTAGCCCAGTTCCTGAAAGCCAAAAGCCCGCTCATACAGATGGTAGACGATGACGCTGGTGCTGCGCACCGGACCGCCGCCGGTCATTACGTACACCGGCCCAAACACCTGGAAGGCGAAAATGGTGCTGGTAATGACGACTAGCGCCGTCGTCGGGCGGAGCAGAGGCCAGGTGACGTGGCGGAAGCGGGCCAGTCGGCCAGCCCCGTCGATTCTGGCGGCCTCGGCATATTCGCGGGGGATGGCCTGCAAGCCGGCTAGGAACATCACCATGTAGTAGCCGGCGTACTTCCACACCGCCATGATAATCAAGGCCGGCAGAGCCCATTGGGGATCCGTCAGCCAGCCCGGGGGTGGCAGATGCACAGCGCGCAGCAAACCGTTGAGCAGACCGGCCTGCGGGTTGTAAATCCATTTCCACACAATGGCAACTGCCACCGTCGAGGTGACAACCGGCATGAAGAACGCCGTGCGGTAGACAGACAACCCCCGCAGGGGTCGGTCAACCAGCAGCGCCAGGGCCAGGGAGGCGGCGGTGCTGAGCGGCACAACGCCGAGTGTGTAGAGCGACGTCACACGGAGCGCGTTCCAGAACTCGGGGGACTGCAACAGCCGGCCATAGTTAGCCAGCCCGACAACGGCCCGACCTGGACCGATGAGCGGCCACCGCCAGAAGCTCAGGTACAGCGAGAGGCCGATGGGCACGAGCACGAAGACAGTGGCCACCACGAGCGTGGGAGTGAGGTATAAAACGACAGTCCTGGCTGGAGAATCCTTCATGCTCAACACAACGCAACCAGTGATCAGTGATCAGTGATCAGTTATCAGTTATCAGTCATTAGGAACCAGCGGCCACGCCCAGAACTGTTTACTGATCACTGATCACTGTTCACTGATCACTGTTCACCGGTAGAGGTCCTGCTCTCTGGGACGTAATAGCTCATGAGCCGATGCACCGTTTCGCACCTGGTAGTCGAGTCCGCGAATCAGTGCCACCGGCCGGCCCTCGTCGGCCTGGCCCATAATCAGGCTGGCAGCAGCGGCAAGCTGGTCAGCCAGGCCAACCTGCGTGCTCGCCAGGGTGTGGCCAAACAGATCCAGCAGACCGCGCAGATCTTCCACCGGGGCGATGCCTGCCACCCCGATGGCCACACCGACCGCGCCCACGCGCCATGGCCGGCCGTGGGTGTC
>JBHHXF010000415.1:0-3863 GCA_046756905.1 Anaerolineae bacterium
CACCCTGTGCACCGACGAGGACAAGCGGCGGGCGTTCATCACCCATCTGCTGGCGCTGGCGGAGGCGATGCGGGTGGTCATCACCATGCGGGCTGATTTCTGGGGCGACTGCGCGCCGCACCGCGACCTGACGGCGGTGATGCAGGCGCACATGGAGAACATCCCGCCGATGAACACCGCCGAGCTGCGCAGCGCCATGGAACAGCAGGCACGGGCGGTGGGGTTGCGCTTCGAAGCCGATCTGAGCCACACCATCCTGGACGATGTGCGGGGTGAGCCTGGCGCCATGCCGCTGTTGCAACATGCCCTGCTGGAGATGTGGAAGCGCCGGCACGGCCGCTGGCTGAGAGCCGAGGAGTATCGGGCACTGGGCGGGGTGCAGCAGGCCATCAGCCGCACGGCCGACACCATCTACGCCGGGCTATCGTCTGAGGAGCGGGAGCGGATGCGCGACGTCTTCCTGCGGCTGACGCGACTGGACGAGGAGGCGGTGCCGGGCGAGGAGCGGCGGGACACGCGCCGGCGGGTGTGGTTCGAGGAGTTAGTGCCGGCGGGGACCGATCCGGCGCCGACGCGGAAGCTGGTGCAGGAGCTGGCGGATGCGCGGCTGGTGGTGACCAGCGTGAACGAGGTGACGGAGGCCGAAGAGGTGGAGGTGGCCCACGAGGCATTGATCCGGTACTGGAGCCGGCTGCGGGGTTGGCTGGATGAGGACCGCGACCTGTTGCGCTTGCGGGAGGGGATTCGCCAAGCGACCCAGGAGTGGCAGACTAGCCCAGACGAGGAGCGAGAGAGTCTGTTGGTCCACAGGGGGGCGCGGTTGGAGGACATTGAGGCGTTGGTGCGGCAGGGCCGGCTGCGGTTAAACGAGCAGGAGCAGCGTTACGTTGAGGCGTGTGTGACTTTGCGGGAAGCGGAAAGGGCCAGGGAGGAGGAGCAACGGCAGCGAGAACTGAAGGCAGCCCAGGACTTGGCTGAGGAGCAGCGCCGGCGGGCGGAGGAGCAAGCCCAAGCTGCGGGAAGGCTGCGCCAGCGGGCGATTGTCTTAGCTGTAGTAGCGTTGCTGGCCGTGGTAGCGGCCCTATTTGCCTTCTATGCAAAAGTGACTGCCGACCAACAACGTGACCTGGCCGAATCGCGTCTCTCGGCCAAATTGGCCCTGGTCGCCAGTCCTCTGGCGAACACGCTTGACTTGCGATTATTGTTAGGCGCAGGGGCTTTCCAGGTTCGCGAGACGCCTCGGGCCCGCAGCGCTCTCCAGATGGTGATGCAATCCAGCCCGCACCTGATTTCTTTCCTGCACGGCCACGCTGGCGACGTATGGAGTGTGGCCTTCAGCCCGGATGGCCAGACGTTGGCATCGGGCAGTAAAGACGGCACAATCGTTCTATGGGACATGGCGGCGCGCCGGCCACTCGGCGAACCTCTCCGGGGCCACGAAGCTTCCGTGAGGAGCCTGGCCTTCAGCCCGGATGGGCAAACGCTGGCATCGGGAGGTGAGGACACCGCGATCATTCTGTGGGACGTGACGGTACGCCAGCAACTCGGTAATCCTATCCTTGGTCACGAGGCTTCCGTCAGGAGCCTGGCCTTCAGTCCAGACGGCAAGACCCTGGCATCGGGCAGCCGGGATGGCACAGTCGTTCTGTGGAACCTGATGGCCCGCCGACCACTCGGCGAACCTCTCCAGGGCCACGAGGCCACCGTGTGGAGTCTGGCCTTCAGCCCAGATGGGCGCATGCTGGCATCGGGCGGTGAGGACGACACGATCATTCTGTGGGACATAACGGCACGCGAGTCGCTTGGCGGACCTCTCCGGGGCCACGAGGCCACCGTGTGGAGCGTGGCCTTCAGCCCAGACGGTCAAACGTTAGCATCGGGTGATCGGGGTGGGACGATCATCCTATGGGATGTGGGGACACGCAGGTTGCGCGGATCCCCCATCGAAATGGCGGAAGGGTCAGTCACGAGCGTGGCCTTCAGCCCGGACGGAAAGGCATTGGCCACGGGCAAGCGGAATGGCGCCATCACTTTGGTGGATGTGGCGACAAGTGAATGGCTTGGGGACCTCCAAGTCCGCAAGAGTCCCGTCTGGAGTGTCGCCTTCAGTCCAGACAGCCGGACCCTGGCATCGGGCCATCGCGATGGCACCGTTATCCTATGGGATGTGACGACACGTAGCTCGCCTAGGGGGGATCCTGAGAGTGCCGGCTGCGACATGGCCATCCTCAGTGGTGATCAAACGCTGGTAGCTTTAGCAGCGCCCGCCCCGCTGGGCGACCGCCTGCGGAGTAACATGGGTGAAGTCTGCGACGTTGCCCTTAGCCCGGATGGACACATACTGGCCTCCGCTATTGAGGACGGCACTATCATTCTGTGGGACGCGGACACACAGGTACCACTCGGTCATTCACTCAAGGGTCACACGGCTCCCGCGTTGGGCATGGCTTTCAGCTTGGATGGCGAGACGTTGACATCGGTTAGTAGAGACGGCATCATCATCGTGTGGAGCGTGGAAACACACCAACCGCTTGTTGACTCTCAAGAGGTCCCCGTGGACGAGGGTGGGGCGTCTAGTGTGGCTTTTAGCGAAGACGGTCGAAAGCTTGCACTGGGCACTTGGGACGGCACCATCGTTCTGTGGGACGTGGCGAAAGGCGAGCAAATCGGGAGCCTCGAGCCCCATGAGGACCATTCTTCCGTCTCGAGCGTAACCTTCAGTCCGGACGCGCAAACATTGGGATCAGGCTATGACGACGGCACCATCCTCCTTTGGAATCTAGCACAAAGTTCGCCGTCCGTCGGCCCCATTCAGAGCCAACGGGGCTCGGTGTTGAGCTTGGCTTTCAGTCCAGACGGTAGAACCTTCGCATCGGGCGATTCGGTCGGCGCTGTCCTATGGGATGCTGCGACAGGCACGCGGCTCGTCGCCCCGCTCGAGTACGACCAAGAGTCCGTGACAAGTGCAGTTTTCAGCCATGACGGGCAAGTGTTGGCATCGGGCAGCGACGGCGGCACCATCATCCTGTGGGATGTAGCAACAGGCAAGCCACTCTATCGAGATCCGTTTGGGGGCTGGCTTTGGGGCCTCGAATATCGAGTACTGAGCATGGCCTTCAGCCCGAACCAGAATTTGCTGGCGTCGGGAAATGATGACGGTACCGTCATCCTGTGGGATCTTGATCCTAAGTCATGGCCAGCCCGTGCCTGTCGCATGGCGAATCGCAACTTGACGCAGGAGGAATGGAATGAGTTCTTTGGCACCGAGACCAGGTATCAATGTACCTGTCCAGACCTGCCACCGGGCGACGGCGCGCCGTCCAACGCTTGCACAGGCACTAACAATCAATGAGGCGTAGACAGTGCTTTCTCCAGCGGAGGCCTACGTCGGGAGTTGGCTGGTTTTCTCTCACAAGCTCGGTCGCACGGAGGCTGAAACGTTTCTTAGCGCATCGAGTTAGCAACGCGAACTCAAGAACAGAGGGTCAGGACCAGCGTTCGACGGCGGATCACGCACCGGCGTTCATGACCCCCCAACACACAGAGTGAGGAAGGTGTAACCGATGAATACCTACAAAGAGCCAGCCGTCCGGCCGAAGGCCATTGTCATCACAGTGTTGATTCTCACCGCCGGCCTTTACCACCAGACGCTCCTGGGTCCCTTGGCACTACCGCAAAGTCAGGCGTTGGCAGCCAGCGATACCACAACCGGCATCAATCGCTCCACCTACGCCATCTCTCCATCTCAGGTGGCGACCCACACGGCCTATCTCCCACTCATACTGAACGACTACATTGAACACCCAAGGTTTAGCGGCCCGCCACAGCCACAGGCTACCACGAGTGAAGTGAGCGCTAGCTTA
>JBHHXF010000416.1:0-3857 GCA_046756905.1 Anaerolineae bacterium
TCGACAAGCTCAGGACAGGCCCTTCGGCGATCGAGGGGTTGCACTGGACCGCGCACCAGGTCGGTTGTAGGGTGAGTCCCTTATACATTTGACCAGATTCCTATCCGGCATTGACCAAATTTTGACCTAAAGCTGGTATAATAGCCTAGGATTCGAACGCAACAGATTCGGCGAGTAAGTCGATCTTTGATACGGTGCCATAGGTTTCCTCCTCTGTGTGCCCGATTGTGTCGGAGAATCTTTGGGACAAGGATTGATTGTGCCCGGGGATTCTCCGATTGTCTATAAAACGAAAAATCTATCATAACTACGCGTTATTGCAGCAGATATGTGTCGATTTGCTTGTTCGGTTTGTTGAGGTATACTCACAATTGAAGCCGCGTGCCAGAAGTTGTAACCTCTATGAGACAGCCAAGTCAGCCAGGTGGAGCAACGTCCATCACTTCATGTAACAGGGTTTGCTCGGGGGCTCGCACCCCTCGACCTACCCAGACTTCCCTGCGACAACACGTTTAATGGGATGGCTCTACATGGTTGTTATCTAATCTGTTGGAAACTCAACCATGTGCGAAAGGAGGGATCTGTCTACTGCGCACACACAAGTTGGCCTTTGCCTAAAAGCCGATCGCCACGACGGCTGACATCTACGGCCTCCAATTCCGCTCAGCCGGCCGGCAGCGATCGGTATGTCGATTGTCGATTTTGTCTCGCTGACTGTTCCCAAAACCCTGCCCCACATCCGGCCCGGCCGGGTGGGTGGTTCCGGGCTCGTGTCGGGATCCATCGATGGGAATCGGGAACGGTTGGCATCAGTTTGTGAGAGGAGGCTAGGCTTTGAAGAGAAGCATCTTTGTTGCCACTGTACTACTCCTTCTCCTGGCCCTGGGGGCTGTAAGCGCCAGCTCCACTGTCTACTACCCACAGCAGGCAGCGACCTATGTGGGGTCCGACACCTGCCTTGGATGCCACCCGGCCATTGGCGGTGGCCCATCTCGGGAGGACTTCGAGGCCACATTGCACCCGTGGAAGCTGCGGCCCAAGGACGAGGCCAACATCATTGGTCAATTCCCGGTCACAGACGTCAACGGAGTCACGTGGACCTTGGATGACGTGGACTGGGTGATCGGCGCCAATGGAACCGGCTGGAAACAGCGCTACATCAAGATCATCGACGGGGTGTGGCGCATCTTGCCGATCCAGTGGAACCTGGCCACTCAGGAGTGGGTTCCATACCACGCGGATGACTGGGCAGATGGTACCCCAGAACGAGACTACAAGGAGCTGTGCGCCGGCTGCCACACCACGGGCTACGACGTGACCACCAAGGAGTGGTCGGAGCCGGGCGTGTGGTGCGAGGCCTGCCACGGCCCGGGCAGCCAGCACTTTGGCAATCCGGCCGGCATCGTCAAGACGCCGGACTCGGAGACGTGCGGCCAGTGCCACGTACGCGGCCACGACAAGGATACGGACACGCACGGCTGGCCGGTGGGCTACGTCCCGGGTGGGGACACCCACATCGAGGACGTGTACAACTACGACTGGTCCAGCAAGCGCTGGTGGTTTGACAACCCCGACGACACCGAGGATCCCGGACACGCCAAGTCCCACCATCAGCAGTACATGGAATGGGACATGAGTGTTCACTCCACGGCGCTGCCGGACCTGCTGGCCAGCGGGCACGCGAGCGAGAGCTGTCTGGGGTGCCACTCGCAGGACTACCGGGACGATCCGGAGAACGTGACCGTGGAAACGGCGCAGTACAGCATCGAGTGTGTTACTTGCCACACGCCTCACAGCGTGGGTTCTGGGGCGCACCAACTCGAGTTGTCGCCCTACGACACCTGCGTGCAGTGCCACAACGGGCATCTGCCGGAGAGCGGCAAGTTCGAGGCCGGCTCGACGATCCACCACCCGATGCAGGAGATGTTCGAAGGTATCGGGTTCCCTGGCATCGACGACATCCCGTCGCCGCACTTCGCGGCTGAGGGCGGCCCGGTCTGCTCGAGCTGCCACTTCGCCCCGACTGCCAAGAGCGCCCTGCCGGGCGACATCAGCAGCCACCTGCTCAAGCCGGTGATGCCGGGTGAGGCCCAGGAAGGCGAGCAGGACTCGTGCACCGGCTGCCACACCGGCGCTACCCGCGAGCGCATGCAGAAGATCATCGACAACCGCCAGGCGGAGATCAAGCGTGAGCTGGGTGAACTTCAGACCGTGCTTGACGCTAGCCAGGCCATCAGCGACACCGTCGCGTACAAGACAGCTTACACGGCCCACAGTATGGTGGAGTCCGAAGGCAGCTTCGGTATCCACAACTACTGGTACGCCAAATCTGTCCTGGACGAAGGCTTCGCACAGTTGGGTGCCGCCATGACGGCGACCTCGTACGCTGGTGCAGACTCCTGTGTGGGCTGCCACAGCTACAAGGACAACACGCCCGAGGTGACGCTGCACTTTGATGAGACGCTGCACCCGTGGAAGCTCAGGCCCAAAGACGAGGCCAACATCCTCGCCGACTGGACTGTGGGTGAAGATGTACGCACCACTGTCATCGGCGGAGAGGAGCGAGCGTTTACCCTGGACGATGTGGACTACGTCATCGGCGCCTCGGGGCGCGGCTGGAAGCAGCGGTTCGTCAAGGAGATCGACGGCGTATGGCGCATCCTGCCGGCCCAGTGGAACCTCGCCACCGAGGAGTGGGTCCCCTACCATCCGGACACTCATTCCAGCCCCTGGACGGGACGCGACTACAAGGTCCTGTGTTCGGGCTGCCACAACACCGGCGTCAACATCGACGACCCCGAAATGAACGGTGGTCTTGGATTCGTCGACTTCGGTGTCACGTGTGAGGGGTGCCACGGTGCTGGTCGGGACCACGTCCTTGGCATGGGCGACAAGACCAAGATCACCAAGAGCGTCAGCTCAGAGGTCTGCGCCAGTTGCCACGTCCGAGGTAAGACCAAGGAGGGTCTCCACGACGTCCGGTACGGCTGGCCGGAAGGCTACGTCCCCGGCAGTGAGCCGGGCAGCGGTACAGCGCTGGAGGACGTATACGACCTCGACTGGAGCACCGGCAAATGGTGGTATGATAACCCCGAGGACGCCGAAGATCCCGGGCATGCCAGTGGTCACCACCAGCAGTACATGGAATGGGACATGAGTGCCCACGCGAATGCGCTGGACGACCTGGTTGCCAGCGGTCATGCAAGCGAGCACTGTCTGGGGTGTCACTCGGAGGACTATCGACGGGATCCAGAGAATGTGACCGTCGATACGGCCGAGTTCACCATCGAGTGCGTGACGTGTCACGTCACGCATGACCCGGGCGCAGAGGGTACCTCCCAGCTCCACATGTCGCAGTACGAGACGTGTGTGCAGTGCCATACTGGAGGCCTGGAAGAGGGCGGCAAGTTCACCGCCGGCTCGACAGTACACCACCCCATGCAGGAAATGTTCGAGGGTGTCGGTGCACTGGGTGTAGACACAGACATACCCTCACGCCACTTCGCCAACGAGAGCGGCCCGGTTTGCTCGAGCTGCCACCTGGCGAAGACGGCCAAGAGTGCGGTCTGGACCATGGACGGTGACCGGGTAGTGAAGGGCGACATCAGCAGCCACCTGCTGAAGCCGGCCCTGCCAGGTGACGTACAGGCCGGCGAGCCCGACTCCTGCGGTCAGTGCCACAGCGGCAATATGCAGGGCATCATCGACACCCGCCAGGCGGACATCAAGAGTCGGATAGCTGACGTTGAGGCCCGGCTGGCGAACCTCGACGCTGCTAAGGGGTTGCCGGTTAGAGACGCTGCCTATACTGACCTGACCTTGGTGGAGTCCGAAGGTAGCTCTGGTATTCACAACTA
>JBHHXF010000417.1:0-3855 GCA_046756905.1 Anaerolineae bacterium
CTCATCGACTTCCATCGTCTGTGTTTGCGCTTCTGCCATTCGATCTCCCTTCGGTTCAGTGAACAGTGAACAGTGATCAGTGATCAGTGGTTAGTGGTCAGTGGTCAGCGGTCAGCGAACAGTAAACAGTGATCGGAATCCCATTCACTGTTCACTGTTCACTGTTTACTGTTTACTGATCACTGGAACGTTCCTTCATGCCGCTCCGACTTCTTCGTGTGCTTTCAAACGAGAGAGGTCGCTCAGTGAGACGTCTTCCCATCGCCAGCACGCCGACCTGTGTCGTGTGGTCATTGTTGGCTGAAGAGGCGGATTCTCTTCCCAGCATTTGTCGATGGCATAAACACATCGCGGTGCGAAGGGACAGCTCTCGGGAAGTGCCAGCAGGTCTGGCGGCATGCCCTCGATGGAGTAGAGCGTCTCGGGTCGCGTCTCATCTAATCGCGGGATGGAGCCGAGGAGGCCAAGGGTGTACGGGTGTCGGGGGTCAGCGTACAATTCCTTGATAGTGCCAGACTCGATCACGTAGCCGGCGTACATCACGTTGATTCGATCGGCAATGCCGGCCACGACGCCCAGATCGTGGGTGATCCAGATCACGGCCATGCCTATCTCGTCCTGGAGTCGCTTCACCAGGTCAACGATCTGGGCTTGGATCGTCACGTCCAATGCGGTGGTCGGCTCGTCGGCGATTAGGATCTGCGGATTACAGGCCAGCGCCATGGCGATCATCACGCGCTGCCGCATGCCGCCGGAGAACTGATGCGGGTAATCGTCTATGCGCTCGGCCGCCGAGGGAATACCGACCATGGTCAGGAGTTCGACGGAGCGCTTGCGGGCCTGCTCTTTGTCCATGCCCAGGTGTAGCTCCAGGGCCTCGCTCACCTGCCGATTGATGGTCAGAACCGGGTTCAGACTGGTCATCGGGTCCTGGAAGATCATGGCGATGCGATTGCCTCGGACCTGACGGATTTCGTCGTCCGTCATCTTCAACAGGTCCCGCCCCTCGAATAGGACTTCGCCGGCGGTGATCTTACCAGGTGGTGTCGGGATGAGCCGCAGGAGGGATAGCACGCTTACGCTCTTGCCGCAACCGGACTCGCCCACCACACCCACTGTCTCCCCCTCATCCAGCGTCAATGATACGCCGTTGACGGCGTGTACGGTGCCGTCCTCGGTGTAGAACCGAGTTGTGAGGTCTTTAACCTCTAGAATTGTCCCCATTGTCTCCTCCCGAATACTGCGTATTGCGTATTACACAAACCGCTTTCTACTCGTTCGGCGAAGGTCCTCGTTCGGCGAAGGTCTCATGACCGAGCCGGGCGGGCCTGCCCATCAGGCCATGAATGAATTCACGGCCTGATACGAAAAACACGTTAAAACGTGTTCAAACCTTAACCCGTTTCAACGGGTTTCGCAGTGTCAGACGGGCAATTCATTGCTCGTCGCGGCGGGCTGGGTAGTTACGAAGCGCTTAGTATTATGAGTGACCAGGGCTGCCTCGTTTGCCACGGCAACCGCAGCGATGAGTGCATCAATCTCGCCGATGCTCGATCTCTGCAAAGATAGGTGCCAGGCTAGCATCGCCCGCCCATGTGCCACACAGCAGGTCCACCATCTGCCGCTTTTCTTCTAATGTCAGCAGCTTCGGTTGAATCCTGACTATCACATTCGAACCGGATGGAAGATCCGGCTCGCGCTCGAGCTCAATTTGCTTGCCGTTAATAACCCCTTGCATTTGTTCTATCATCTCCACCTCCACTTCTGGTTGATGCTAGTCCAGGTGCGGATTCAACGCCTCGTGCAGCCCGTCGCCGATGAAATTGAAGGCGAACACCAGCGACGCAACGATCAGACCTGGAAACCAGAGCAAGACCGGCGCCGCCGGCAGACGCCAGTAGTTGAAGTTTTGGTAGATCATGGCTCCCCAACTGGGCGTCGGCGGGTTGATGCCGATTCCCAGGAAGCTCAACGTTGACTCGGCCAGTATGGCGCCGCCCAGCCCCATGGAAAAGGATACTATGACGGGCGCCATGGCATTGGGCAAAAGATGGCGTGTTATTATGTGCCAAGGTCGCACGCCTGTCGCGAGCGCGGCTTCGACGAATTGTTGTTCCTTCAGCGTCAGGATCTGCCCCCGGATGAGGCGGGCCAGGCCGGCCCAGCCCACAAGGCTGAGCGCCACGATCACCACCAGGAACTCGGCGTAGCCGGCCTTTACGAAAGGCTTCAGCTTCTCAAACTGCAACATCCAGGCCTCGATCCGCGGTTGAATCGTGGCAGCGATGAGAATCGCAAACAACAGCCCCGGAAAGGCGAACAAAAGGTCCGTCACCCGCATGATGACGCCATCAATCCAGCCCCCGAAATAGCCGGCCATGGACCCAAAGAGCAGCCCTAGCACCAATCCAACAATTGTGGCCGAGGGCGCCACGATAATCGCCGTCCGAGCGCCCCAGATCACGCGACTTATCTGGTCGCGGCCGTGCTCATCTGTGCCCATTGGGTGTCGCAGGCTGGGCATCTGTTCGACCTCGGCATAGTTGACCTCTGTCGGATCATAGGGGGCCAGCCAGGGCGCAAAGACACCCGTGATCACCATCCCTAGCACGATGACCAGGCTAATAACCGCCAGGGGGTTGCGGGCGAAACGTCGCCAGAAATCCCACCACCGGCTGCGGCGGCGCGCCGCCTGGCCCGCCACATCTCGCGCGGCCACTCCCGCCGGCTGATCAACAACTCTTGCCATCCACTACCACTATCTCTATCGCTATCACTATCACTATCACTATCTCTATCGCTATCACTACCCATACCGGATTCGAGGATCAATGACGCTGTACCCCATATCCACCAGCAGATTCGCCAGAGCGTACGCGGTGGCGATCAAAATTGTCAGGGCCACGATGACCGGGTAGTCTCGGGCAAAGAAGGACTCGACGGCCAGCCGGCCGATTCCGGGGATACCGAAGATCACCTCGGCAATGAACGTGCCGCCGACCAGTCCTCCTACCATCAATCCAAAGATCGTGAAGAGTGGTATCAGTGCATTGCGCAGAGCATGAACCATCACGACCGCTTGCTCAGACAGGCCCTTGGACCGGGCCGTGCGCACGAAGTCCTGGCCGATCACTTCCAGCATGTTGGCGCGGGTCTGGCGGACGAACACGGCGATGACCCCCGTCGACATGACCGCGATGGGCATGATAGCTCGGCTGCTGAACAGACCATCCCACCCACCAGGCGGCAGTATACGAAACCGGGCTGCCAGAAACCAGAGGAGGATCGGGGCTGTTACGAACGTGGGGACCGATATGCCGGCTACCGTACCGGTGACGATGGTGTAGTCGAGCCAGGTGTGATGTTTCACGGCCGCGGTCACGCCCAACGGAATTCCAATGAGAATCCCGAGAGCGAGGGCAGCGGCGTTGAGTTGGAACGAAATCCACAGACGCGATTTGACCAGGTCGATGACGGGCCGGCGGTACTTAATCGACTCACCCAAATCGCCGTGCAGTAGTCCCCACACGTAGCCACTGTACTGTATGAAAAAGGGGCGATCTAATCCCAACTCATGCCGAACGCGAGCAGCGGTTTCAGGATCATATCGTTGCCCCATGGCTATCTTGACAGGATCGCCTGGTCCGTAGAGCCCCAGAGCGTACGTGATCAGGATCACGATTGCCAGCAACACCGGGAGCCAGAGGAGGCGACGAAAAAGGTATTTCATCACTTCTCCAACCAGATATACCACATGATGGGCGAAGGTCTCCTGACCGAGCCCTTTTCGCCTCGGTCAGGAGACCTTCGGCGATCAAAAAGAGACCTTCGGCGATCAAAAACCGAATTCATTAC
>JBHHXF010000418.1:0-3851 GCA_046756905.1 Anaerolineae bacterium
TATACTGTGGAAGAATACTTTGACTTGGAAGAGACGGCCGAATACAAAAGCGAGTATTACCAGGGTGAGATATTTGCTCTGGCCGGCGGATCAGTGAATCACAATCGCATAGCTCTCAATGTAGCTACCGCCCTGAGCAATGCATTCAGAGGGAAACCGTGCGAAGCGTTCATGAGCGATTTGCGCGTCTGGGTGAAGCAAGTAGATCTCTATACCTATCCTGACGTCATGGTCGTTTGCGGCGGTCTCGAATTCGCTCACGATCGCACAGATACAGTTGCGAACCCGATTCTTATCTTTGAGGTGCTTTCACCATCAACTGAAAGCTATGACCGGGGCAAGAAGTTCGAGTTTTATCGCACCATCGAGACGTTGAAGGACTACGTACTAATTGATCAAGAGCGAGTCCACGTTGAGTATTTCCGGCAATTGGATGACGGACAGTGGTTGCTTAGCGTGTTCGTCGATGAGGCGGACACGCTAACCCTTCAATCAATAGGCGTTGAGATGCTTCTGAGCGATATTTATCAAAGGGTCGATTGGGAATGAATGTGACCAAACCGATGACCGCCGAGAGTGTCTTGCCAATCATCAAAGAACAGGATTTGACCACAGAGGAGTTGGTCACCTACCTGCGCCAGATGATGGAGATTCGTGCATTCGAGAACAACATTCACGAATTGCTCACCCGAGCCGTATTGAGGGGGGCGTCGCACCTGTCGGCCGGCCAAGAAGCCGTCGCGGTGGGCGCCATCAGCGCTCTGCGGGACGATGACCTGATCACCAGCACCCATCGCGGGCACGGGCACTGCCACGCCCACGGCGATAAAGTGGCAAAGACGCCTGAAGCCAGGCAGCAGCACTTCAACCAGATGATGGCCGAAGTGCTGGGACGCTCCGGCGGCTACTGCAAGGGCAAGGGCGGCTCGATGCACATCGCCGACGTGGCCCACGGCAACCTGGGCGCAACCGGCATCGTGGGCGGCAACATCCCCGTCGCCACCGGCGCAGCGCTGGCCCAGAAACTTCAGGGGACAGATCGCGTCGTGCTGTGCTTCTTCGGAGACGGCGCGGTGAACACCGGCAACTTCCACGAGTCGTTGAATCTGGCCAGTGTGTGGGACTTACCGGTCGTCTATGTGGTGGAAAACAACCAGTATGCCATGTCAGTGCCCTGGGAAAAGGCCAGTAGTTTGCAGGATGCTGCCGACCGCGCCTGTGCGTACGACATGCCCGGCGTTGTGGTGGATGGGCAGGATGTGCTGGCAGTGCGTGAAGTGGTCAGCCATGCTGTGGAACGTGCCCGTCGGGGCGAAGGCCCCACGCTGATCGAAGCCAAGACCTACCGCTGGTATGGACACTCTCACTCCGATCCGCGCGCCTATCGGACTCGGGAGGAGGAAGCCGCATGGAAGCAGCGGGATCCAATTAACCTGCTCAAAGCGAAGCTCCAGGACCTGGGTGTGCTGACTGAGTCGGAATTTGAGCAACTGGGCGAGATGGTGCAGGCGAAGCTCGCCCGGGCGATGGCCTTCGCTGAGACATCGCCGGAGCCGGCCTCGGATGAGCTCTACGCCGACGTGTATGCGCCCTCGAAGTTCAGCGCTGCCGACGTCGAAGCCGAGCAGAAACTCTGCGAGTGGGTGCGCCACAACCCGCATACGCGTGTCATTTCTTATGCCGAGGCGTTGCGGGAAGCCATGCGCGAGGAGATGCTGCGTGATGAGCGTGTGTTTCTCATCGGTGAGGACATCGGGCTCTATGGCGGCGCTTATGGCGCTACCCGCGGGCTGTGGGATGAGTTTGGCGATTCACGGGTACTGGACACACCCATCTCTGAAGCCACCATCGGTGGGGCAGCCGTCGGCGCAGCCATGGCCGGCCTGCGTCCCATCGCCGAGTTCATGTACGTCGATTTCACCCCGTTGGCGATGGATCAACTGGCCAACCAGGGAGCCAAGAACCGCTACATGTTCGGCGGCAAGACCACGGTACCGCTGGTGATCCGCACCGAAGGCGGGGCCGGCCGGGCCATCGCGGCGCATCACTCCCAGAGCCTGGAAGCCCTGTGGACCCACTTCCCGGGCATCTACGTCGTTATGCCATCGACGCCCTACGATGCCAAGGGGTTGCTGAAGGCCGCCATCCGCGATGACAACCCAATCATGTTCATCGAGCACAAGATGCTCTACAAAGAAAAGGGACCGGTGCCTGAGGACGAGTACCTCATCCCGCTGGGCGTGGCAGACGTGAAGCGTGAGGGCCAGGACGTGACCATCGTCACCTACTCGCGCATGGTTTTGCGCTCGCTGGAGGCGGCCGAAATCCTGGCAGAGGATGGCATCGACGTGGAGGTTGTCGATCTGCGCACCCTCAAACCATTGGATATCGAGACAGTCGTCGCATCCGTGAAGAAGACGGGACGCCTTGTGGGTGTAACGGAAGCCTATGAGAACACCAGCTTCATCAACGAGATACTGGCCCAGGTCAACGAGCGGGCATTCGATTGGCTGGATGCGCCCATGGTGCGTGTCGCGGCTGCCAACGTCCCGGTGCCCCGCGCAGAGGTACTGGAGGATCTGGCGATCCCCAACGTTCAGCGCATCGTGGAAGCCTGCCGGCGTGTACTGGGCTAGTCGAGGGTGAAGTATCCTTTAGTTTGTGGTGGGGTAGGGGCGAGGCAGGTCGGAGAGCAGGTTCTCTTGCTTCGACGTTACGAATCCGACTTGCCTCGCCCCTGCTTTTTGAGAACATCGAAATGAAGGTGCTGAGCTGATGGCAAAGGATGTGTTCATCCCAAAGCTGGGGCAGACGGTGGAGGAAGTGACCCTCATCCGCTGGCTGGTGGAGGACGGTGCCCGGGTTCAGCCGGGGCAGGAGATCCTTGAGGTGGAGACGGACAAGGCTGTGTTCTCCGTCGAAGCGCTTGCCGGCGGCTATCTGCATCGGGGGCCTCACGACGAGGGAGACGTGCTACCCGTGCTGACCGTGGTCGGCATCATCGGGGAGAAGGACGAAGAGTTCCAGTCGCCGGCTGAGCAACCCCCCGCATCGCTTCCCGAACGTCTGGCTGCGACCCCGGAAACATCGACCCCCACAGACGGTGCGCCGAAGGCGCCGGAAGAGGTGGGCCGAGTTTTCGCCTCACCCCGGGCCCGAAAGCTTGCAGCGGAGAAAGGCGTGAATCTGGCGCAGATCACGCCCAGCGGAGAGGGTGGCCGGCGCGTTGTCGAACGGGATGTGCTGGCCTACCTCAGCCAGCTCCCCAAGGTGACGCCCGTCGCACAGAGGCTGGCTAGTGAAGCCGGCGTGGATTTGCGCGCCGTGAAAGGTAGCGGCCCAGGTGGCCGGATCACCCGAGAGGATGTCGAACAGGCCATTGCCGCAACCACCAAGCCGGCACCCGCTCCGCTGCCTGTGCTGCCAGAAGTTGAGGTGTTGGAACGCGTGCCGCTGAGAGGTGTGCGCGGCGTGATCGCCCAACGCATGGGCGCCAGCACACAGACGACGGCGCGCGTGACCCTGGGCATGGAAGTGGATGCCACGGAGTTTGTGAAACTGCGTGATCGACTGAAGGCCAGGGTTGCCGAGGAGTGGGGATTCGCCCCCGGTTACAATGACCTCTTGGCAAAGGTCGTGGCGACAGCACTGCGCCGATTCCCGTACCTGAACGCTCGTCTGACCGCCGACAGCATCGAGTACCTGGCCCACATCAACGTGGGCATTGCGGTAGACACCGACCGAGGTCTGCTGGTGCCGGTCATCCGTGATGCGGATAGGAAGGGGCTGCGCCAGATCGGTGCCGAGTTCCGTGAACTGGCAGAGCGGGCGCGGAATGGGAAATCACACCC
>JBHHXF010000419.1:0-3837 GCA_046756905.1 Anaerolineae bacterium
CCCACCGTCGGCGCTGACCTCCACCTGCTGCACCCGTCCGTCGGGATCGGCCGCCGTGCCACCCACGACGTAGGCCTGACCGCGCAGGATGGCGCCGTCCGTCGGATCCAGGATGGCAGACGTGGGCCGTATCCGGTCCACTACGACCCGTCCCATGTCGCCAGCCCAGAAGGTCTCTGTCGGCGATTTAGCATAGGTCAGGCTGCTGGTGAAGGTGACCACGGTACCGTGAGCCAGCGTCACGTCCAGGCGGCCCACAGCGGTGACCGTGAACATGGCGCCAGGAGCGATAGCCACTGGGGCCATGATTGTCCAGTGGCGCCAGCCGTCGGGTTCCACCACCATCGGCGTCCACGACCAGCTATACTCCCCATCCCCGCGCACCCGACCGGAAACGTTGAACTCGGTGGGGGTAATGGTAGGGGGCAGGCGGACCTGGATGTGGGGCTTGATGTCCGTGCGCCCGGTGAAGTTGACGCCAACCACACTGACGGTCACGGTGGCGCCAGGCTGGACGTAGCCGGCCGTGGCGTAGATCCAGGCGTTGAGGTCGTAGGCGCCGGCGTTGGGGTTGGTCTTAAGGGCGAACTCCTGGCTGTCGGTCAGGCCATCGCGGTCGGCGTCGGCCTTGAAGGGATCGGGCCAGGCCCAGGCGTCGGGGTAGAGGCCGTAGAAGTCCATCATGTAGCCAGCCCGTTCGCCGCCGTCGGAGAGCCCGTCGCCGTCGGTGTCGGGGTTGTCCGCCCGGGTCCCCAGGACTATCTCCTCCCGGTCGTTGAGGCCATCGTTGTCGCTGTCGGCCAGCCGGGGGTCTGTGCCCCGGCCCTCGCGGGCCAGGCGCACCTCCGTGCCATCGTCCAGCCCGTCGCCGTCGGTGTCGGTGTTGTTCGGATCGGTGAGCTGGGCTTGTTCGGCCGTCGTGGTCAGACCGTCGCCGTCGGGATCGGGGTTCGTCAGCGCGCTCCAGGTCCACAGGCCGCTCACGGTGCTGGGTAGCACGTCCAGATAGATAGTGCTTGGGTCGCTGGTTGCGCTCCCGGAATCCTTCTTGGCGTCCTCCCACCAGGCGCAGTAGCCTAACTCGCAGCCGTGGCCTAACTTGTAGAGGATAGTGTAGTTCACCTGCACGGCCAGATCGGCTGGCAGGTCCACGCCGGGGCGCTGGGGCTTGAAGTAGGCATTGGTCTCGTTGACGAACTCCGCCCCCGTCGAGGTTTTGTGTTTCGTAGGGATATTGCCATCGGCGTGAGCGAAAACATCGTTGGTTCCGGTGGCTACCATGCTGCCCTGCAGGTTGGAGTCGAAGGCATCGTCGAGGCTGCCGCCGCCCTCAAGGCTGCCGCCGCCCTCGGGCACAATCATCCCCTTCAGCTCGGCGCGCAGGGTCAGCTCATTACCTGGAACGGCACCGGCGGCCGGGTCCTGCCAGGTGGCCTCCTTGGACTTGAAATCGATACTGTCCGGGTCCAGAGTTGTAATCACCTTGACGGTCAGGTACCGTTTGCCAATGTACCCGGCAATCCAGTTGCTGACATTGACGCCGAAGAAGCTGCCGATGAAGTCGGCAATAGCCAGCAGAAGGGAGACGACCTGGCCGATGCCAAAGAAGGAGAGGACAAAGAGGGCAACCGCCAGGATGGTCATGCCGATGGCCAGGCTGAGGGCCATGTAGTAGGCAGGACCTGATACGTTGGCTGTGGCGCTGAAGAAGGCATACCAGATCAGGACCACCTCGACCACCAGAATGATGACGTTCAGAATGACGACGGCTTTGCTCAAGTTAGCGGCCTTGCCCTTGATCAGGTTGAGAAAGCCCCCACTCTTCTTTGCCGCCTCAGCAAGGCCATAGGCTGCAAAGGCAACGCTGAGCCCCATGATGACGTGCTTCATCGTCTCGCCAACCCCTTTGAAGTAGAGGTCCACCAGGATGAGGACGATGACGGTAATGGCAATGGCTGTAGACCACCTGGGATGGTTCTTAATGAACTTGGAGAGTTTGCCATAGCCACCCTGGACTTTCTCCCAGAATAACTTTGGCTGTATGATCTTCTTAACGACGCCCTTCAGCTTGTGGACCCAGCCACGGAACTCCTTGACGATGACGTCATCTTCGAGGATGTTCGGGTAGCTGACCTTGACAGCGCCCGCGCGGACGACGTTTGCCAGACCCTGGACCCAGGCCATCCACAGGAGCTTGATGCTGCGCAGGAGTTCGTCCGTGACGTCTGAGTCGCCGCCGTACCGATCATCCAGGTCGGCCAGCATCTCTCCCAGCTCCATGCCCACCCACCCTTGGGTGGTATATTGGTACTGGTTGAGCTTGAGGCCACGGAGCGTCATCATCGTGGCCGCGTCCAGGTCAAAGCTGGCGCTGGTACCCGCAACCTGGGGTCCCCCACCGGCGGGCAGCAGATCGTCCAGACCGGCGAACCCCACCTTATCCTCGTAAGCGACCAGGAGCGCCGGCCGCCACGAGGTGTTGTACTCCGCCAGGAGGGTCTTGGCGGTGTTGGCGATGGTGTCGGCAATAGCTGCGTCCATGTGGGGATAGGCGTTGCGGATGACCCGCGCGAGGGTGGTGATGCCCCATCGCTTCTGTTCGTCGTTGCTCTGGAAGCGGCGCTCCACTTCTTCCAGGGTCAGGTCTTCGCGGCCCAGCAGAAAGGTCTGGGAGAGGGCCAGTAACAGCATGGCCACGTCCCCGTTGTCCTCCTCGTGGGGCGTGCCCAGCAAGGCCAGTTCGGTGCTACCGTGCCGGCTGACCTTCAGGCCCGCCAATCGGAAGTCATCGTCGTAGATGTGGATCACCTGGGACCCGGGGACGCCTTTTTCCTTGATCTGGGTGTCGTCCTTGGCCTGGACGAGCCAGACGAGCCGGGACTGGGTCTGGATGGTAGCGCCGCCCTGGAAGACCATCTTGGCGTGGAAGGCGGCGGGCCGCCCCTCGGCGTCGTCCACCGTGATCGGGGCGTAGAGCTTCCAGGGATAACGGGACTTGGTTGCGTTGTCCGGGTTCTTGACGACGCTGATGGCGTACTCAGAGGCATTCTGCGGCTCAGCCGAGGCCAGCACCTCCAGCATGGGGATCAGGGTCAGGTCGTCCACAGAGGCATCCAGGTCCATGATCTGGCCCTTGTCGTCGTAGTTGGGCCAGTCCAGGGTCCGCATGGCGTAGCGCAGGTGGGTGGAGTCCTGGGGCTGCACCTGGAACTCGAGACTGAGGGTTTCTGCCGCCTGGCCTTCTGCATCCACGTCCAAACTGTAGCGATCGCCCCGAGCGATGTACGCTGAATAGCTCCACGGTGAAATGTCCAGGCGATCTATGACGCCGTCACCATCATTGTCGTCATCCCAGACGTTGGGCAGGTTATCGCCGTCGGGGTCCCACGCGGGGGCCTCGCCGACCGGTTCCGGCCATTCCGCGTAGTCGGTCAACCCGTCCCGGTTGCTATCGGCTACCAGGGGGTTGGTGTACCACGTTTTGCCGGCGTAGGGGAAGCCCTCGACCTCCAGGGTGTCGGTGATCAGGTCACGGTCGGTGTCGGCCTCAGTGTCATCTGTGCCCAGGAGGTCGGTCTCGTAGCCATCACAGAGGCCATCGCCGTCAGAATCCAGGTCACCCTGGTAGCAGCCACCGGGCGGCAGTTCATCGCGCGCTCCCTGCGCCATCAATCTCGCCCCCTCCGGCCCCAGGGTCTGCCGGAAGAGTCCGGCAAGGCGTGGATCACGGCCCGGTGGTTGCTCTCCCACTGCGTGCCCGGGCAGCGCCCCGTTGGGCTCCATGGCGCGCTCCAACTCGCGGAAGAAAGCCTGGACCGTATCGTCCCGTGGTTCGCC
>JBHHXF010000420.1:0-3836 GCA_046756905.1 Anaerolineae bacterium
ATTATTATCGCCGATGTGCGCCGGTTTGCAAAGTTGCTCGTTTTTCAACAAAGTCTTCGATACCAAGCGAGCGGCTCTTGGCACGGATTTTGCGCTGTGCGGCCGCGCCTTGGTCTCGATATGCGCCTCAAGGCGCTACTCGACCAGCGGCGCTCCGTTGCACGCGATAGCAAGTTTTGCGCCATTGCCATACCTCCCTTGCCCGCGACGACTCCAAGTATAGGGGCTGTCGACAGGGACGTCAAGGCGAGCATGCAGGCTGGGGAAGCAGAATCGAGCCTTATCCCAGCACAGTTCGGTTAAGGTCGCCAGACACCAGGTTTCTCCAAGAAACCTGGTGTCTTCGCGCTAACTGAACCGAGTCGAGCCTACGCGACGTTCCTCACAGGCCGGCGAACAGACGCACCCCCTGCGCCACGAAGAAAGTAACGGCGAATGCGATGGAGAGCGGCATCAGCGCGCCGAAGGTGGTCCACTTCTTGCTGCCGGTCTCCTTCCACATCGTCCAGATAGTGGTAGAGCAGGGGTTGTGCAGGAGAGAAAATAGCATCAGGTTAACCGCTGTCAGCAGCGTCCAACCCTGCTGCCCGACCAGCAGCGCCTGCAGCTGGGTCATGCTGTCCAGCTCGATCATCATGCTGCTGCCGGTGTAGGCCATCAGAATAGTAGGTACAACGATCTCGTTGGCTGGGATGGCGATGATGTAGGCCAGCAGGACCACGCCGTCCAGCCCGATGGCGTGGCCCAGTGGGTTGAGCCAGCCGGCCACCCATTGAGTCAGGCTCTGCCCGCCAACCACGACGTTGCTCAGCAGCCAGATGACGCCGCCGGCCGGCGCTGCCATGACGATAGCGCGATAGAGCACAAACAGCGTGCGGTCGATGAGGGAGGTGTACAGCGTTTGCATGATGTTGGGCCGGCGATAGGGCGGCAGCTCCAGAGTGAAGCTGCTGGCCTCGCCTCGCAGCACGGTACGTGACAGCACCCACGACATGATCAGAGTTACCGCGACTCCGATGAGGATCACCCCCACCACCGAGCCGGCTGCGGCCAGGGAGGCGAAGGCCGGCGGGAAAGCGGCCGCTACGAAAACCGTTGCCAGCATGATGAGCGTGGGGAAGCGCCCGTTGCAGGGCACGAAGTTGTTAGTGAGAATTGCAATCAGCCGCTCGCGGGGCGAATCGATCACCCGGCAGGCGACGATGCCGGCAGCGTTGCACCCGAAGCCCATGGACATGGTCAGCGCCTGCTTGCCGTGGGCGCCAACGCTCTTGAACAGCCGATCCATGTTGAAGGCCACGCGCGGCAGGAACCCCAGGTCTTCCAGCAGGGTGAACATCGGGAAAAAGATCGCCATGGGGGGCAGCATCACGGCCACCACCCAGGCCAGACCGCGATAGACGCCGTGCCAGACGAAGCCGGTGAGCCACCAGGGGACGCCGGCAGCGTTGAACAGCACGCTGGCCTGATCCTCGATCCAGAAAAGGCCCGATGCGATTAGTTGCGATGGGTAGTTGGCGCCGGTGATGGTGAGCCAGAAAGCGGCGGCCAGGCCAAATAGCATGATCGGCAGGCCCCACACCGGAGATGTGAGGATACGGTCGATGCGCTGATCCAGGTCCCACGCCCGTTCGCCAGCGCTGCGCACTGCACGCGCCGTTATGCGCTCTGCATCGGCATAAGCGGCCTGAACCATCTGGTCACGGAAGGAAACATCCAGTGTATGTTGTAGCGCATCGGCGCGAGCCAGGATGTCCTGGGGTGTGATCACAGTCGTGTTGCTCATCGAACCGCCTCTAGAACTAGCTTGTTGGTGTCAATACCCCGGCCGGCTGGTACATGGCCGGCGGCCAGATCAGCCAGATCGCCCGTTTCCATCGCTTCTCGCACCCGGCGGTCGCCATCGAGCAGGCGCATCGCGATCCAGCGAGCGTTGGGAATGCCCGGATAGGCTTGCTCGATCAGCGGCGCCAGTTCCGTCACAGCCCGTTGAAAGTCGCCGTTCCCCTTGATGTGGTGAGGTCGGGTCTTGATAGTACCATCAATGACCTCGGCCACGGTCTGGATCAGGTCGCGCAGCCCTTCGCCTTTAAGGGCGGCTGTCGGGACCACCGGTACGCCCAGGTCGCGTGCCAGGCTGCGGTGATCGATCTCGATCCCTTTGCGGTGCGCTTCGTCCATCAGGTTCAGGCAGACGACGGCTTTGTCCGTGATTTCGAGTACCTGGAGCACCAGATTCAGGTTGCGCTCCAGCACAGTGGCGTCCACAACGACAATGGTGCAGTCAGGCCGGCCAAACAGGATGAAGTCCCGCGCTACTTCCTCATCCACAGAGGCCGACAGCAGGGAATAGGTGCCGGGCAGGTCTACCAGTTTGTAGCGCCGGCCACGGAACTCGTAGCCGCCCTCGGCGCGAGCCACCGTTTTGCCGGGCCAGTTGCCGGTGTGCTGCTTCAGTCCGGTCAATGCATTGAAAACAGTGCTCTTACCTGTGTTGGGATTGCCGGCCAGCGCCACGATGTAATCCCAATCCCGCATCTCAATTCCCAGGCTGATAAGATGATCCTGAAAAGCGCAACTCTCACACGGATCGACCAGTCCTTTCAAGCTGTTGGCTGTCATTCTCTACAACTCCACAACTGCTATACCCTAAAGGTGTCGGAAAACTTTGGTGTCTGTTGAACCCAAATCTGGTCGGCTTGCTCGCGGCGCAAGGCCACAAGGGTCCCGCGAATGCGGTAGGCCTTCGGCTCACGGAACATGCCGGGCAGGGCGCACTCAATCGTAACGCCGGGCGTTAGGCCCAGGTCTAAGAAGCGCCGGCGGGTCAGCCCCTTCGATTCCAGCGCGAGCACGGTGGCTTTTTCGCCCGGCTGCAAGGTCGAGAGGCGTTCGGCGTCTGCCGGCAGCATAGATTGCGGAGGTGGGGTATCAACAAAGATGTTGCCGGCAACCACCGGCGCGAGCCAGCACTCATCGCCGTCCATGTTCAGATGCAGGCCGTGTTCACCCGATTCGAGAACCTCTACTACCATTCCCGGCAGCAATCCTTCGGCCACGATCTGTGTCAGGATTGTCTCTGGCTCATCCTCGACATGCACGATCTGGGCCGGCTCGCCGACGGGCCAGTCAACCAGAGGCTTGCCGGGGTATGGTTCCAGCTCGCCGCCGGCCGTGGGGATGGGGTCGCCGTGCGGGTCTCGGCGCGGATAACCAAGGTCCGCCTCCAGCGTATCCAGCTCGGTTGGTGTGAGATGGTGTTCCTGCTCCTCGGCAGCAGCGTGAATGTCGCTGAGCGGTAGACCCACCTCATCGGCCAGGTATCGTTCCCACAGTCGGTGGGCACGAACAACCTGCAACGCCCAGCCGTGGCCTGGTGGAGTGAGACGCAACCCCTCACCGGTGGAATGCAGTAGCCCCTGATCTTCCATGCCGGCAATAAGATTGACTGCTTCGCGCAAGGAGATACCTAGCGCACCGGCCAACGACTCGGGAGTTGCCCGATAACCCCGATGATGCCGGGTGTGTACGTGCTTCAGGGCATCCTCGATTAGAATGCGTTGTTGCCGCCGGCTGGCTCGCCTCCATCGCCACATCAAACCTCTGTTCGGCCAGGCCAGGGCGATGACCGCCACGGCTATAATGATGATGATGACCATGTTTGACATGGCATCCACTCCAGGGATCATGTTCACCTTCCCGAAATAGAAATTTATCCTCGGCTAAAACACGAGTTTATTATATCTGAAATTAGTGCTGTTGTCAAGTTCGCGGGGTAATAGGAGTATAGCGCAAAAGTGTGGGAAGCCGTCAAGCGGCCAACGGCAGAGTAGCCT
>JBHHXF010000421.1:0-3834 GCA_046756905.1 Anaerolineae bacterium
GAAGGGCATGGTGGCGACGTCCCAGCCTCTGGCGGTGCAGGCCGGCCTGCAAGTCTTGCTCGACGGCGGCAATGCCTTTGACGCGGCCGTAACCACGGCGGCCGTGCTCAACGTGGTCGAGCCCATGTCCACCGGCATCGGGGGCGACTGCTTCGCCTTGCTGTATCTGGCCGGCACGCGGGAGGTAAAAGCCCTCAACGGCAGCGGGCGCGCACCGCAGGCGCTGACGCTGGAGGTGTTCCAGGGACGGCGGCTGGACGCAGTGCCGCTGGCCGGCATGGTGCCCGTGACCGTACCCGGCACCGTGGATGGCTGGGCCACCCTGCTCGAAGAACACGGCACCATCTCCCTGGCCGATGCGGTGTCGCCGGCAATTCGCTACGCCGAAGAAGGATTCGCCGTCACGGAGCTGATCGCCCGCGCCTGGGAGTATCTGGTCCCCAAGCTGCGAGCGACGCCGGACGCGAGCGCCCACTACCTGGTGGATGGCGCCCGCGCACCCCGGCCCGGAGAAGTCTTCCGCCTGCCGGCGTTGGCTCAAACTCTCCGCCACATCGCTGAGGGCGGCCGTGACGCTTTCTACCGGAGGGATATTGCCCAGGCCATCGTCGAGTTCTCGCGGCGTAACGATGGGTTCTTGGCGCTGGAGGATTTCGAGGCCCACACGTCCACCTGGATCCAGCCGATCTCCATCGACTATCGCGGCTACCGCGTGTACGAGTGTCCGCCCAACGGCCAGGGACTGGCAGCCTTGCTGGCGCTGAACATCGCCCAGGGGTTCGACCTGCCGGCCATGGCCCCCGACTCGACCGAATACCTGCACATCCTAATTGAGGCGATGCGCCTGGGCTTCGCCGATGCCTTCACCTACGTGGCCGACCCTGAGCACGCCGACATCCCCCTGGACGCCCTGCTGTCCGAAGCATATGCGGCTGAGCGGCGCCGGCTGATTGAGGCCGACCAGGCGACGGTGGAGGTGTCGGCCGGCCAGCCGACTGGCGAAGACACCGTCTACCTGACCGTCGTGGACGCCGATGGCAACGCCTGCTCGTTCATCAACAGCCTGTACTATGGCTTCGGCTCCGGCATGGTGGCCGGCGACACCGGCATCTGCCTGCAGAATCGGGGGGCCTGCTTCGTGCTCGACCCCGAGCATCGAAACAGTTTGGCACCCGGCAAGCGGCCCTATCACACCATCATTCCGTCGATGATCACGCGCAATGGGGCGCTCTTCGCGTCGTATGGGGTTATGGGGGGCTTCATGCAGCCTCAGGGGCATCTCCAGGTCGTCTCGCACCTCATCGATCATGGTATGAGCCCGCAGCAGGCATTGGACGCGCCACGGTTCCGCGTGCACGAGAACCTGAGACAGGTCTCCTTCGAGCGCGGTGTGCCGCTGCGGGCGCTGAGCGACCTGGCACGTCTGGGCCATCAGGTGGTGCCGCCGGTCGAGCTTTCCGGCAGCTTCGGCGGCGGCCAGATCATCGTGGTCGATCAGGAGAACGGCTCTCTGTTCGGGGGGTCAGACCCCCGGAAAGACGGCTGCGCGGTCGGGTTCTAGGCCAAGAGTCAGACCCTAAGGGTTTCTGAAACCCTTAGGGTCTTGTGCGCACGCGCTACGGGACCAGGTTGTCGGCCAGGAGCGGCAACAGGAATTGCACCGGTCCCCAGAATGGCCGGCTGCCGTGCAAGACCAGCGCCCCGGTTACGTTCGGGCCATCGTACATGTCATCGTCTATGATGGTGTACAGGATGGGGCCATTGGCGCGGCCGGCATGGACCCGGACCTCCGGGGTGTTGCCGGAGGGAACGGGGTCCAGCGTGTACAGGAGGGGTCCTGTCTCATTGGGGCCGGCCCAGATGCGTCCCGTGCGGAAGTTCACAGTGAAGAGTATCTCTCCAGTGGCGTTGGCACCGCGGTAGATGCGACCTCGGCCTGATTCTCTGTCGATCGAGAAGAAGAGGACTCGTGCCCCGGTCGTGTTCGGGCCCTGGAACAGCCGGCCACTTGACGGATCGAACAGGTACAACCACGGCCTGCCAATCGGGTCCTGGGATATCCGAATGGGCAGGTCATCATCGGCGATGGTAACGGTGTCGCTGTCAGGTATCCCGACGCTGTAGCTGGCCGGATCGGCCGTCAGGGTGGCGATCACCGTTTCGTCGCCTTCCACAAGCCCGTCGTCGATCGGCATGACGACGATTGTGGCGCTGTCGGAGCCGGATGCAAGGGTGACGCTGCCGGCCAGCGCGGTGTAGTCGGTCCCGTTGGCAGCGCTCCCGCCGACGCTGTAGTTCACCGTCACATCACCCAGCGGGTCTACACGACTTACGGTGAACACACCGACGTTGGGGCCCCATTCGGACGCTTCGGGGTCCGTAGCTGCAATTGTGACCGGGTCGCCGGCAATGGTCACGGTATCGCTGCCAGGTGTGCCAATCGTGTAGTTCTGGTCTGCTGTCAGGGTGACGATTACGGTTTCGTCCCCTTCCTGGGTGGTGTCGTCAATGGGCGTAACGGGCAGCGTGACGGACGATGTGCCCGAGGCGATGGTGGCGGTGCCCGACAGTGTCGCGTAGTCGGTCCCGTTGGTGGCCGTGCCGCTGACAGAGTAATTCACGGTCAGGTCGCCGGCCGTGTCACTGCGTGCGATGGTGAATTCACCGGCGTCGGGGCCGTCTTCAGCCGCCATCGCGTCCGTTGCCGTCACGGTTACGGTGGATGCGTTCAAACCGATGGAGGCGAGAGCGGTCACAGATACTGGGTTTGGGCTGTGGCGTGGTAGGGAGAAGGCCGGCTTCGCAAAGATGAGAAGGGCGAGCAACATCAAAAGGCCCAGTAGAAGGATGGTGAAGACATAGCTCCTTGCACTTTTGAATCTCATGGTATCCTCCTGTGCATGGTTCCACTTCCGATGGCCTGTACTCATTGTATTTGATTGAGCTGCGTTTGTCAATATATGAATCCGAAGGTCAGCGAGCAAGCTGGGTTAGTGTGGGGCCTTCAGCCCCGCGCGGGCTTTACCCTTCCTCTGGAGCACGAGTCACGTACACATCTCGCGCCAGTTCGCGGCCGATCACGTGTTCCTCGTCTCCCACACGAAGCGTAAGAGGACCGTCGAAGGGTCCAACCCGCACCACATCGATGAAGGTGTTGGGGAACAGGCCCAGGTTGCCCAGATAGCGCAGTTTCGCGGCATCCTCATCGCTGACCTGGCGAATGATGACGGTCTGGCCGGCCTCGACTTCGGCCAGAGGGGTATGCACGGGTTCGTCGAGCAGACCTTCGACGGTGGGGATTGGTGCACCGTGGGGATCAATGAGTGGCTCGCCAAGGGCATCAGCCATGGCGGCTTCCACATCCTCCGACAGGACATGCTCCAGCCGTTCAGCTTCGGCGTGCACCTTGTCCCAGGGGATGCCCAACGCCTCAGCCAGGTACAGTTCGAGCAGCCGGTGATGTCGAATGGTTTCCAGGGCGATCTTCTTGCCGGCCTCGGTCAGAGCCACACCCCGATACGGCTCGTATGTCAGCAGGTTCATCTCCGCCAGCCTCTTCATCATGTTGGTGACGGAGGCCGGCGACACCTCGATCCGTTCAGCTATCGCGGATGTAGTCACCCGGTCTCCCCGACGCCCTAGCTTATAGATTATCTTCAGGTAGTCCTCGATGGACTGGCTGACCATTGCTGCCTCCAAAAAGGGGGAATTGGCCGGCATATGATTTAGGCTTGTCTAAATCTGATATCGAGTATAGCGGCGACTCTCCGTTTTGTCAAGTAGGGGCGAGGCAAGAGTAGGGGCGAGGCAAGTCGGAGAGCACGTTCGACCTGC
>JBHHXF010000422.1:0-3832 GCA_046756905.1 Anaerolineae bacterium
ATCAGTGATCAGTAATCAGTCAACATGTCCGGGTGGGACACCCTGAAGCACGAAAATGCTAGATGGCTTGTTGGCTTGCAGAGTGCTCAGCCATCCAGCCATCCAGCCAACCGGCCAACTATTTTCAGAGCAGATTCTGATCACTGTTTACTGATCACTGTTCACTGTCTCAGTAGATCATGTGGAACTTGATCCGGGCGGCAGCTTTCTTGGCCGCCAGTTCCAGCAGGTACTCGTAGTAGGGATAGATGAACTGGCCGTCGTCCATCCAGCGCCCGGTGACGGTGAAGGTGGCGTTTGGATTCAGGCGCACGCGCAGGCTGAGGTTCTGACGCCGGCTAATGTCTTCCAGCACGTAGTCACGCGGCGGACCAAGACTCCAGCCGGCCAACTCATCCAACAGGCCCACTTCTTCATAGCTGTCGTGGGTTATGCGGTATGCCCGCCTCTGCTCCTGAGGGGCTAGCTTGTCCACCCCCACCAGGGAACAGCCGAGATACAGCACCACACCGTCCAGGGGGATCTCACTCTCCGAGTAGAAATCCGCCTCCTCCACCTCCTCCCCCGGCGTGAATTCGTAGTCGAAGTCTGCGAACATCATCTCCTGGTCCTCGGTCAGCTCGAAGCGGAAGACCTGACTGTCCAGGAGTTCCCGCCGATGCGCGCCCACGTAGTTGAGGATGGTCTGAATGGCCAGCACGCCTATTCTGGAGCCGCGCCAACTGGTGGGGTCGAACTTGGCGATCTGCTTATCCAGGTGCTCCGCCGCTTTCGCTGTTAGCTTGTCATCCAGATCGCCGTGCTCTGTGATGAAGTCGCGCAGACGAATTATCGGCTCATCAAACAGCAGGTAGTAGGAGCGGACGAAATAGCCGGAACTGAGCAGGCCGCGCACCAGCGTTCCCATTTCTTCAGGAACCTGAACCGGCACCTCGTAGGCCGCCTCCGACGAATCGATCTCATAACCAGACCATCTTGCTTTCAGCATGATGCACCTCCTTATAGCATAGCTGAAAGATGAACTGCTCAATGAGCGGTCCGATAGAATGCATCGCTAGTCTGTTTTCAAACGAGGCAGGGTAGGTAGTAGGGGCGAGGCAGGTCGGAGAGTGGGTTCTTATACTCATGAACCATCAATCCGACCTGCCTCGCCCCTACCCAGGCTCACTCTGGCGCCAGGGAGCCAGCAATTGGGCCGCCCATGCCGCATCCTCGCCCTCCAGCGCCGGCACCGGGTCCAGCCGGTAGTCCACACTCAAGTCGTAGCCGGCCCGGTCGTACAGCTCGTGCAGCAACTGACCCACATCCACAACGGGCTCCTCGTCCCCACGCCGCAGGGGCAGTTTGAAGGCAGGGATTTGGTCCTGAACGTTGAAGGTGTACAAGTCGGCACGCGGCCGGCGGTTGCTGCGGCTCACCATGATGCGGTAGTGGCTGCGGCGCCCGTCGCCGTACACGAGCATCGGCTCGTAGGCGCGAATCAGGTCAATCTCCACCAGGTGGGTCAGCGAACCCAGGATCGTCAGCCGCTTGGTCTCGTACAGCCGGCGCCCTTCGCCCGGCCGTTTGTTGGTGGGTGACAGCAGTTCCAACGCAGTCACGACCTCGCCACTGGCCACGTCCCGAACTTCCAGGTAGCCTTCCTCGATCAGATCCGGGACGGGCACCTGAACGGTGCGCAGATGACCCCGCGCAGGGGCGGTGTAAGGCTCCGCCGGCTCGCGAACCTTGCGAATGGTGGCGACATCTGGCCGGCCAATGAACACCAGTTCGCCCGGCTCCACCCGGTACGTGCGTTTCTCCACCAACACCCGATAGCGCGGGCGCAGGGCGAGCGCCAGCGTAGTGCGCAGAGCCTCGATCAGCCCGTGATGCACATCCGGCCAAAGGTCTGGATGCTCCAGGTATGGGTCCATGCCCGGGAAGGGTGAAGGCACTACGCACCTCCGTAGTCTAGCATCGGTATCTTGATCCCGCGCGCACGCGCCGTTTCGATGGCCGCCTCGTATCCCGCATCCGCATGTCGGGCGACGCCGATGCCGGGGTCGTTGGTGAGGACGCGCTCCAGACGCGCAGCCGCTTCTTGCGTCCCGTCGGCGACGATGACCTGGCCGGCATGCTGCGAGAAGCCGATGCCCACCCCACCGCCATGGTGGAAGCTGACCCACGTCGCTCCGCTGACAGCATTCAGCAGCGCGTTCAGAATCGGCCAGTCCGAGATGGCGTCCGAGCCGTCTTTCATGCCCTCGGTCTCGCGGTTGGGCGATGCCACCGAGCCGGTGTCCAGGTGGTCCCGCCCGATGACGATGGGCGCGCTGACCTCGCCCGACGCGACCAGTTCGTTGAACCGCAGGCCGGCCTTCGCCCGATCCCCCTGGCCCAGCCAGCAGATGCGGGCCGGCAATCCCTGGAACGAAACCCGCTCCCGAGCCAGCCGGATCCAGCGGGCCAGGTGCTCGTCTTCGGGGAACAGCTCCAGGATCACTTCGTCGGTCCGATACAGGTCATTGGGGTCGCCGGAGAGCGTTACCCAGCGGAACGGCCCCTTGCCCTCACAGAACAGCGGCCGGATGTAGGCCGGCACGAATCCGGGGTAGTCGAAGGCTTCGCCCACGCCGGCGTCCAGAGCGCGCTGGCGCAGGTTGTTGCCATAGTCGAAAGCCACCGCCCCCCGGCGTTGCATCTCGACGATGGCCGCGCAGTGGCGCGCCATGGACTGGTACGAGCGCTTCTCGAACTCCTTAGGAGCGTGCTCGCGCAGCATCCAGGCATCCTCCAGCGTCATCTCCCACGGCACGTAGCTCAAGGGATCGTGGGCCGGCGTCTGGTCGGTGACGATGTCGGGGATAACCCCGCGCTTGACCAGCTCGGGGTAAACTTCAGCGGCGTTGCCGATCAGTCCGATAGAGCGCGGCGTGCCGGCATCCAGGTAGCGGTGGACGCGAGCCAGAGCCTCGTCCAGGTCTTCGACCACTTCGTCCACGTAATGGGTGTCCAGCCGGCGCTGCGCCCGGCGCGGGTCGATCTCGACGATCAGGCCCACGCCCTCGTTCAGAGTGATGGCCAGCGGCTGTGCGCCCCCCATTTCGCCCAGACCGGCGGTGAGCACCCACTTGCCCCGCAGGCTGGGCCAGCCGGCGGCTCGGGCCGCGGCGCCCAGCGTCTCATAGGTGCCCTGCAGGATGCCCTGAGTGCCGATGTAAATCCAGGAGCCAGCCGTCATCTGACCGTACATAATGAGGCCCTGGCGCTCCAGATCATCGAACACCTCCTGGGTGGCCCAGTGGGGCACGATGTTGGAGTTGGCGATCAGCACGCGGGGCGCGTCCGCATGCGTTCGGAAGACACCGACGGGCTTGCCCGACTGGACCAGCAAGGTCTCGTCGCATTCCAGCGATTTCAGCGACGCGATGATGGCGTCGAAACACTCCCAGTTGCGGGCTGCCTTGCCCCGCCCACCGTAGACGATGAGCTTGTCGGGCTCGCCGGCCACCTCTGGATCCAGATTGTTCATCAGCATGCGCATAGCCGCTTCCTGCCCCCAACCCTTGCACGTGATCTGGGTGCCTCGCGGTGCGCGCACAGTTCGTAGTTGTGTCATGCTTTGGTCTCCCCATCAGCGTCGATGAGACAGTTTCCGATGCTCAGTATAGCATCCGGGGGAAGCGTTGTCAATCACTTGTGTCTGGTGATCGCCTATATGTGGCGCTAGACTTGAAAACTCCGCCCAACTGGGTAATCACCAGTTGAATGGCAACCAGAACCCTGCGAAAACGCTAAGCGGCGGAGAATCGGGCCCGGGTCCCGATTCTCCGCCCCGGGGGTGTTGCGT
>JBHHXF010000423.1:0-3814 GCA_046756905.1 Anaerolineae bacterium
GTGGTCAGGCGCTGAAATCCGCCCTGGGGGGGCGTGTAGTAGAAGCCGGCAATCACCCCATATTCGCCAGGCGGCACCGTCGGCAGAATCGCCACGGAATACGCATCTTCGACAAGTGCTCCCTGGGTCAGCCGGCTGGCCGGATATCGCACGTCCGCCTGCCCGACGGGCCGGCCCTCGGCATTCACCAGATGCACGAACACGCTGTAGTCGTGCTGCGCATCCACCTGCGGCTTCCACCACAGGCGCACCGTCAGGTCTTCACCAGGCTTAAGTTGGATGTTGGAGAGGGTGTACGCCTCCAGCCGGATCGTTCTTTCAAAATCCGCGTCCAGGCGTGTTGCGTTGGTCGGCACTCGGGTCGGGGCAGTGGTCGCCAGGAAAGCATCGTGGAACGGGACCAGACGCGCGGGCAGGTCCGCGTAGGTTTGATAACGATTGGTGACCAGCACGGGCCGGCCATCCAGGGACTCGGCCAGCCGGCGGCGCCAGGTTTCGGGGTACGGCTCGGCGCCGGCCGGCGCGATGTACTCGACGTCCACATCGGGGCGCAGGCCCTCGACCGACTGGAGATACCAGAAGGCCGTCGCCCAGTGCCAGTTAGAGAGGAGCGTGGCATTGGCCGGCGCGTCCCGCAGAATCGGCTGCACCACCTGGCGCGTGTCGGACTGCCGGCTCAACAGGCGGTAGCTCGGCGCGATCCGCCACGCGTTGCCCAGGCCGAACAGCAGCGCGATGGAGAGTGCCATGGCTTGCAGCGCCCGCCATGGCAACAGACGTGCCAGATCGGCTGCCCCCATCCCTATCAGCACGGCGAGGGCCACATAGGCCGGCATCAGGTACTCGACCGTTTGCGGGGCGCGGTAGGTGATGGCGGCGCCGGCAACCAGAAGAGACACGAGTGTTAGCAGTAGCCAGGCCTGCTTCGATATTGGGTATTGGATATTGGGTATTGGGTATTGGAGGAGCGGAGTGAGTAGGCCAAGGGCGGCCAGGAGCAGGAGAGGCCAGTCGAATTGGATGGTCAGGATGTTGAGCAGGACGGGGAGGCGGTCCAGGAGAACCTGGCGATGGGTGAAGGCCAGGACATCGCCTCGGAAGCCACGGGCCAGAACGTGGTTCAGGAAGCCGTTGAGGGTTGTGAGTCCGCCCGGGTTGAGTGGCGCGCCGGCCGCTCCCCGAATCGGGAAGTACAAAAGCACCAGCAGGGCGAGGGTTAAAGCGGCGACGCAACGCGCCAGCAGCCGACCATTCCTCAGCACCGCCGGCTGTACCCACACCACGTAGAGCGCAGCCGGCAGCATGACAAACATCAGCGAACCGTGGTGGGTGAGCCCCAGGCCGGCCACGAAAGCCAACACAACCAGGTCCCCATCGCGCCGCGCCGCGCCGAACCGGACCAGCAACCACAGCACCAGGGCTGTGAAGAAGGCGGTTGGCATTCGGATGTTGGCAGTGGTAGCCTGGGCCCAGAAGGTGGTGGCGCCGGCCAGGGCCGCCACAGCGACCAGGCCGGCTGCCGCTGATGACGTCAATCGCCGCGTGGTTCGGTTGACAAGCATCAGCGTGGCGGCTGCCAGCACCGCCGACAGCAGGTTGAGCCGGTAGGCCGGCGTGCCCACAGGAATCAGCGTAAACAGTTTGCCTACCAGCGTGTGCAATGCGTAGCCGGGCGGATGGGCGATCCCCAGGGTAGGCGCGACGAGCTGGAATTCGCCGCTGTCAGCCGGCAGGAGGCCGGGGGAGAGGGTGGCGATGTAGGCGGCCAGGCTGATTAGGAAGATGGCGACGTCGGGGAGGAGATGGCTGGGTGGTTGGATAGCTGGATGGCTGGGAGCCTGCACCGGCACAGGTGGCTGGGTCGCTGGATGGCCCTTCGACACGCTCAGGACACCGCTGGATGGTTGGGCTGTTGGGCGACTCACCGTCAAGAGCACTGTGCCAGTGGCTGCGATGAACGCGGTGGCGGTCAGGAGAGGATTGATGGTGAGGGAGATCGGGTAGAGTATCAGCACGACAACAGGCGCCATCTGGAGACCGAGGGTCTGGGCTATCAGGGTGAGGGCGAAGCCGGCCACATCTGGAACCCCATCTGTTGAAAGTGCATGTCGAAGGTGAAGGCTTCCCAGATTGCGCGCTCGCGCATGATGGCAAAGCTGGTGCAGTCAGTGAATGAGAACTCCTGGTCATCGAACCGCACGAAGATGTCCCAGCCGGCATCCCAGATATCAGCATCGACATCGATCCATTCTACCAGGGGATGGCGCCTGATGATTTTGCCGAATCTCACGGCCGTCACATGACCACTCCAGGCACGAATATGTGTCAGTGCTTCGTCGATCACATAGTCGCTGGTGATTAGACGCACGGCGGTGTTCTGCAAGCTCTTGAACGCCTGCTCTGCTTGAGCATGATGGTCATCACGGCGATTGTGGAGGGCAATCCAGCCGCTGGAATCCACGAAAACCCGTCTCATTACTGACCCTTGTCCCAACCGTAAATGTACTTGTCATGATGGATGGATGCATCCTCCGGCCCTTCCCCACTCCCGACCAGGTCCCAGATAGGGTCATCTTCACGTAGTATCAAGTCGCTTTCAATCTGCTTCACAAGATAATCTTGCAGAGCCTCGCGAATTTGCTCGGCCATCGTGATGCCTTTGGCCTCACTACGGTGTTGCAGTTGGTCGTAGGTCTCCTGCGGCAGATAGACCTGCGTTCGAACCATTTTTCCCATACGACTCACCTCTTCCATAATCTAGATGTATACATTATACATCTAGGCGCCGCGTCTGTCAAACCTGTTCCAGATCGTCCGAATGCTCACCGTAGCGACGTGACGCTCACCGATAGCCAAGTTCAGGCGTAAGGGGGATCTTGCTGGGCATGAAGGTTCCGCTTCCCCGAGCGATCTTCTTGCCGTCTGGGTTGAAAACCTGCGACTCAGCAAGGAACAGGCGCTGTGAGCGAGTAAGGATTTTACAGAGCCGGCCAAACCTCGTATAATCTGCTACGCAATACGCAGGACGCACTACGGGGCAAAGCCCGATGCCAGGTCCCGCATTGATCATCCTTTTTCCCAACATGCACAGGAGATGATACACCTACTATGATAGACGGCGTCATGATCAAGGAACTAGTGGCTCACGCTGACGAGCGGCAAACCTTTCGCGAGGTGATTCGCGTGACTGACGATTTCTTCGAGGAGGGATTCGGGCAACTGAGCTACGCCCGCATGAATCCGGGCACGGCCAAGGCGTGGCATGTCCACCATAAGCAGGTGGACTGGTGGTACGTGCCCATCGGCGCGCTGAAGCTGGTGCTCCATGATCTGCGCGATGACTCCCCGACCTGCGGCCAGACGCAGGAGATTCTGCTGGGGTCGGACTACGGACACAAGGTGGTCAGGATTCCACCGGGTGTTGCCCATGGCTGCAAAGTGATCGGCGACGTCACGCACCTGTTCTACATCACGTCGATTGTCTACAACCCCGACGACGAAGGCCGCATCCCCCACGACGATCCAGACATTGGCTACGATTGGACCACCGGCCCGCCCATCAAGTAGGTGGAGGTATTGCTGTGAGCGTCACGTGACAGGTAATAAGGATAATGATTGCACCTCCTCGTGATGGCCCAGACTGCACCAGCTACTGGTGGCGGAGAACTCCCTGCCCGCATCAGTAGCTAGAGCGCGGAGTGCACTCCACACTTCGATTAGTCTGGGATTTATGGCCGGCCAGAGTTGCCATCTGCTCTGGCCGGCTTTTTCGTGCATCCAATAGTCGGATGCAATTGCGGAGGGAGGTGGAATC
>JBHHXF010000424.1:0-3810 GCA_046756905.1 Anaerolineae bacterium
CTTACTACGAACGGAGGGGCTTACTACGAACGGCTATGTGTTTCAACGCGAAAGGAGGGCTCTCATGCAAATAAAAATAGAACCAAATGGAATGACACTTGTTGCAGTTGTGGCCGGCGATGTGGACGCGGCGACAGCCCCAGAACTGCGAGAAAAGTTCGACGAACTTTTGGCAGAAGGGCAGCAGAACTTTGTCATTGACCTCTCGGGAGTGGGGTTCATGGATAGCTCCGGGCTCGCGGCATTGGTGCAACTCTTCAAACGGGTTCGCATTGGCCATGGCGATGTCAGGCTCTGTGGCCTGCAGCCGGAGGTGCAGCGCGTGTTCGAGTTGACCCGGCTTGATCGAGTATTCGATCTTTTCCCGGATCGCAGCCAGGCCCTGGCAAGTTTCCATTGAGGGCAGCCATGACTCAGATATCGGACGAGGATCTGGTCATTCAAAGCCGGCTGGAGCGCATTTCCGATGCCCGGCGGTGGTTAACCGAACATGCCCGTGCCGCCGGCTTCGCAGAGGATGCGATCCTCGACCTGCGGCTGGTCGTCAGCGAGGCGCTGGCCAACGTCGTCGAGCACGCCTACGGCGGGGCTAGCGATCAGGAAATTCGTCTGGCCCTGGTCATTGATGATGAGAAACTCTGTCTAATCATCCGGGACTTCGGGAGGAAATTCGATCTGGCACACTACACGGCACCTGACTTGGACCAACCGTCCGAAGGAGGCTATGGTGTGTTTCTGATGCACGAGCTGATGGACGAAGTTACCTATGATACCTCGCCACCGACAGGTACGAAGCTGACTCTGGTCAGGTATCGGTCTGCGTCAGAGGAGGATCAATGAGCGGAGTTAGATCGTGGACTGGAAAGGGTGGCAGCCGGCGGCCTGTGGTCGACGTCTGTTTGATCCTGGAAGGCACCTACCCATACATCACCGGGGGCGTGGCGGCCTGGGTGCAGAGCCTGCTAACCGGCCTGCCCGACCTGACCTTCGCCATCGTGCACCTGAGCGCCGGCGACAACCAGCCAAGTCACGCCCGATACACGCTGCCCCCCAATCTGGTCGAGATCGTCGATTGGCCCCTGGACGTCGGAGAAGCCAGGGTGTGGAGGAACAAGGAGAGCGGGCGGCAAGAGAGCCATCTCCCCCTCTCCCCCGCCCCCCTGCTCCCCATCTCCTCTGCACCCGTGCACCCGTGCACCCCCGCTCCCCCGCTCCCCTGCCCCCCTGCCCCCCTGCCCGACGCCCGGCTGTACCACGCCCTGTCCACGGGCTTCGCCGGCCTGCTCGGCTGTCAGGTGAAGCAAGCCCTGGGGCGACCGCTCATCCTCACCGAGCATGGCATCTACTGGCGCGAAGTGCAGGCCGGGGCGTACGAACTGGAGTGCGGCTTCCAGATCGCGCCGATTGGGCAGGACGGGATTGGGCTGCAGGCCCTCAGGGACCACTGGCGAGTGGCTTTGCAGGACGCGGCGCGCCAGGCTTACGCGCAGGCGGATGTGATCACCACGGTCTGTCAGGCCAATGCGCGGCTCCAGTTCGCCCTGGGCGCTCCGCCCTTGCGCTGCCACGTGATCCCCAACGCTGTAGACTGGCCGGCGCTGGCTCCGAAAGAGCCTCGCGTGCCGGTCGGCGACGGCGCGTACCGTATAGGGTTCATCGGCCGCGTGGTCTCTATCAAGGATGTTGCTACGTTCCTGGAAGCCTGCCAGTTGGTGGCCAGTGCTCTCCCCGGCGCCGAGTTCTACGTCATCGGGCCGTTGGATCACGACCCGGCCTACGCGACTCGCTGCCGGCAACGGGCGGCCGATTTGGGTCTGGGGGATCAGGTGACGTTCACCGGCGAGACAGACCCCGGTCCATGGTATCGCCGGCTGGATGTGGTGGTGTTGACCAGCCTCAGCGAAGGACAGCCCTTGGTCTTGCTGGAGGCCATGGCGGCCGGTGTACCTGTTGTTGCTACCGCTGTGGGGGGATGTCCGGAGTTGGTGCTCGGCGCCACGCGGCCGGACCAGGCGCTGGGGCCGGCGGGGATATTGACGCCCGTCCGCGACCCTGGGGCCACCGCCCGAGCCATCCTGGCCCTTTGCCGCGATGTGGGCCGCTGGCGGCAGGCATCCAGGGCCGGCCAGGAGCGAGTCCGGCGCTATTACTCACTCGATCAATTGCGAGCGGCCTATCGAATGTTGTACGCTCGCGCGTCCGATTACCATGGTGAAACGCAAGACGCAAGACGCAAGACATAAAACGCAAGACGTTACAGGAGGCAAACAAATGAATATTGGAATCCTACACCAATACAGCTTACTCAGTTCCGGCAGCGGTATCTACACCCTGCATGTCGCGCAGCGGTTGCTGGAGCGTGGCCACCGGGTGTGCATCGTCTGTCGGGACTTTCAACTGGAGCGACAACCGTTGATCGACGAAGCGTTTTTGCACGACGAGCAGACCGTGCAGCGCCTGTTTCGACGCTGCCGCAAGCCGGCCTGCACAGCTCACGCGTTGCGCAACGGGATCATGCCGGTTGCCTATCCACGCTCCGAGACGCCGAATGGCCGGCTGTTCATCGACCTCACAGATGCCGAGATTCGCGACTACCTGGACTACTGTGTGGACCGGGTCACAGGCATTGTTCGCCGGCACCGCCTGCAGGTGCTCCATGCCAACCACGTGGTGCTGATGCCCTACGTTGCCCTGCAGGTGAAGCGCCGGCTGGGGATACCCTACCTGGTGACGGTCCACGGCAGCACCATCGAGTACGTCGTGAATCAGGATGAGCGCTACCGCTGGTATGCCGTAGCCGGCCTGCGGGGAGCCGATCGGATCATCGCCCTGAATTCGGAAGTGCGGGACCGCGTGCTAAAGATCTGCCCCGGCGTGCGTTCAAGGCTTGTCAATGTGCCGGTCGGCGTAGACACCCGGCTCTTCCGCCCGCTGTACATTGGGCACTGGGGGCAGGTGACTCATGCTGTATCAGCCTAGCGACCTGGATTCCAGGGCAGGCCATGGTTCTTCGCCTGTGGTCGGCAACCATGAGGTTCCGGGGGGAGGTGCTCACATGGCCAGCGTGCGGCCCCAGGATTCCGGCATCGGGGGACCGACGGTGGCATTTGTGGGTAAGCTATCGCTGGACAAGGGTGTACACTGTCTCATAGCCGCTTTGCCGGCTATGGTGGCTCGGGTGCCGGGCCTTCATTTGCTTCTCATCGGTGAGGGAGTGGCGGATGGGTCTGTGTCGAAGATGCTGGTGGCCTTGGAACAAGGTGATCTCGATGCTGCCGGCCGAGCTCTGGCGGAAGCAAGGATGTCTTCCCAAGAGCAGCCCTGGATGGCACCGGTAACACTGTATTGGGAACAGGTGGACGCGGCTGCTTATCTGGCAGCGTCCAGTGTTGCCAACCTGACAAAACGGGTGATCCTCACCGGTTACCTGCCCCACGAGGCTCTGGCCCAGGTGTTGCCGGCTGTCGATCTGGTAGTCATTCCGTCGTTGGTCAAGGAAGCTTTTCCGCTGGTCTCGTTGGAGGCGCTGGCGAGCGGTGTGTTGCCGGTCGGCCCCTATCGCGGTGGGCTGATGCCGATTCTGGACGAGGTAGCAGCCGTTGTCGAGCCTCTGGCCAACCTGATTCGGTTGGATCCGCGTCCCGAAGCTTTTGTGGCCGATTTGTCCGATAAAGTGCCCCGCGTTTTACAGTATTTGGCTTTACCAGGAATGCGGGAGTATGTGGCCCATCAGTGCCACCAACTCGTGGTGAGTCGTTACGAGTGGGATCAGGTGGTCGGGCAGTTGGAACAGGCGTATCACGAAGTACT
>JBHHXF010000425.1:0-3810 GCA_046756905.1 Anaerolineae bacterium
CGGATTCAGAATCGACCGGATTCTCTCAGCCGGCGCCGCCCAATCCGTTATATTCGCAATCCGTTGTAGTGGTCAGAGATTGGAGATTGGAGATTGACTAAACTCCTGTCGATGCACGATGCCGTCGAGCGCTACGTGCCGGATGGCGCTTCGGTCGTCATGGGGGCAGCGCTGGAGTCGCTGATTCCCTTCGCCGCCGGCCACGAGATCATCCGCCAGGGCAAGCGGGACCTGACGCTCATCGGCCCCATCTCGGATATGCTGTTCGATCAACTGATCGGGGCCGGCTGTGTCCGCAAGGTGATCGCCGCCTGGGTGGGCAACGTGAGCGCCGGCCTGGCCCACAACTACCGGCGTGCGGTGGAAGCCGGCGTGCCTCACTCCATCGAGGTCGAGGATCACAGCAATTTTACGGTCGGGCTGGCCTTGCTGGCCGCGTCGCTGGGCGCACCGTACATCCCCACCCGCACGGTGCTGGGAACGGATATTCTCAAAACCAACCCGACGCTACAAGTGGCCGCGTCGCCGCTGGATGGATCGCCCGTGGTGTTGGTGCCGGCCCTGCAGCCCGACGTGGCCATCCTCCACGTGCAGCGCTGCGATCCCGACGGCAACGCCCATGCCTGGGGCAACCTGGGGATCAGCGAGGAGGCGGCCCTGGCCAGCCGGACGGTGATTCTGACGACGGAGGAGATCGTGGATCGGGAAGTGATCTTCAGTGATCCCAATCGGGTGCTGGTGCCAGGATTCAAGGTCGCAGCCGTTGTCCATGAACCGGGTGGAGCTTACCCATCGCCGGTTCAGGGGTACTACAACCGGGATCATGCGGCCTATCACGAGTATCATAGCGCGACGCGCACACGAGAGGGCTTTGAGGATTGGCTGGCGGAATGGGTGCTGGGTGTGCCGGACCGGGCCGGCTATCTGGAGCGGCTGGGAGAGCGGTGGCCGGCGCTGGGGGTAGAAGACCATCGCTTCGCCGCGCCTGTCGACTACGGGTACTGATTTGATCTACCGCACAGACGAGCGGGAAGCCTTCATGCGCGAAGCCCTGCGCGAGGCGGCCCTGGCGTTCGAGGAAGGCAACCTGCCCATCGGGGCCGTGATCGTTGACGATGGGGAGATCGTCAGTCGCGGGAGGAACTATGGCGTCACCGGACACTTTCTGCAACACGCCGAGATGGAGGCGATTTCGAGGCTGCCGGCGGCGTTCCAGGACCGATCCCAGGCCGCAATCTTCACCACCGTCGAGCCATGTTATCTCTGTTTCGGGGCTATCCTGGTGGCCCGAATCGGCCATGTCTTCTTCGCGGCTCGCGACGTACACTTCGGCTGTAATCAGATACTGGGCGCAGGACGATACGAGCGTTCGCGGATTCTGACATTCGAGGGTGGGGTTCTGGAAGGAGAGGCATTCGACCTGCTGTATCGACACTCGGAGAGCCATTGCCGGCTGCTGTTTGGAGATCAGTTTGAGTCTTTCTTGGAACAAAGGTGACCGGCACTTACGGGTTTGTTCTAGAAGTTGATGTCGCAGAGACTGTACGGCCGCGCTTGTCTTCAGGATCGTAGCGCAAGTGCCGGTCACCTGACGACGGGAATTTGAGGGAGGAGGACATGATCCGAGGTATTGATAACGTGGGCGTCGCCGTGAGCGACCTGGAGGCCAGCCTGGGCTTCTACCAGACGCTGGGCTTCGAATCGGAGTATCAGGATGAGTTCAGCGCGATGGTGAAGGCCGGCACAGCCCATCTTTACCTCTTCGCCACCGACAACGACGCATCACTGTCGCGCAGCTTCGACCTGGAGGGCAATCCACGCGGGATCGATCACATCAGTCTGCTGGTGGAAGATGTGGATGCGCTGTGCAACGAGCTGGAAGCGCAAGGGGTGTCGCCGGCCCGTCCGCCTCAGGACTATGACTGGGGCGCTCGGGCGGCCTGTCTTTACGATCCAGATGGCAACTGCATCTGGCTCCTGCAGAGAGATTGAACAGACAGGGCGAGGCAAGTCGGATTGAGGGTTCATCTGCAAAGAAACTGGCTCTCCGCCTTGCCTCGCCCCTACACCGCCCGAATTGCTGAAATCATACGAGCAGAGTGCCATGAACTGTTGCCAATGCCAGGGCATTGAGGCCGTGTTCGATCCGAAGCACGCGGCCAAAGAACTTGAGAACTACCGCAAAAAGGGGCCGGCCAAGACCACCCGCATGTTGATCGACGCGCTCAGGGCAAGAGGGATCAAAGGGATGACGCTGCTGGATATCGGCGGGGGTGTCGGGGCCATCCAGCATGCGTTGTTGCGGGCCGGCGTGACCGATGCCACAGACGTGGACGCATCGCCGGCCTACCTTCACGCCGCGCAGGAGGAGGCCGAGCGGCAGGGCTTTGCCGATCGCGTGACGTACCACGCCGGCGACTTTGTGGATCTGGCCACTGATGTCGAGCCGGCCGACATCGTTACCCTGGACCGGGTGATCTGCTGCTACCACGACATGGAGGCGCTGGTAGGGTTGTCATCAGAGCGGGCTCGGAGGCTGTATGGCCTGGTTTTTCCGCGTGATGTGTGGTGGGTGAGGATGGCCGGCCCGATTGCCAATCTCTTCTTCCGGCTGCGGCGCAATCCGTTTCGCGTCTTTATCCACCCGACTGATGCGGTCGAGGCTGTGTTGCGAGGCAATGGGTTGGAGCAGCAGTTTTGCGGAAGGACTTTGGTGTGGCAGGTGATGGTGTATCAGCGGGCTGTCAACTGACTGCCTGCGGCGAAGCGGATTAGCGGATGGCGGTCAGCGGATTGCCTGCGGCGAAGCGGATTAGCGGAGAGAAACGGATAAACGGATGTTAGCGGATGTCCGTGGAGGTATGTAGATGGCGAAACTATTTATCGGCGGTGAGTTTGTAGATTCAGCGAGTGGCGAGGTTGAGGAGATTCGGAATCCGGCCACGGGGGAAGTCGTGGACACGGTTGCCTGGGGCGTGGTCGAGGATGTGGACCGGGCTGTGGGGGCTGCCGGCCAGGCCTTCGAGGGCTGGTGGGCGACGCCGGCCTCCAGACGGGGCGACATCCTCTACCAGGGTGCACGGCTCATTGAAGAAAACGTTGATGGGTTGGCCCACATACTGACCTCGGAACAGGGCAAACCGCTGCGGGAGGCGCGGCTGGAGCTGCGGCGATTCATCCACACGCTGGAGCATTACGCCGGCCTCAGCAAGAACATCCGGGGCGGCTACGTGCCCAACCTGGATGAGGGCAAGTATGGCCTGATTCTGAAGCGGCCCATCGGCGTGTGCGCGGCCATCGTGCCCTGGAACTTCCCCGTGTCGCTCATGGGCAACAAGATCGCGCCAGCCCTGGTGACCGGCAACACCGTCGTGGTCAAGCCGGCCGAAACGACCCCGCTGACCGACCTGAAGGTGTGCGCCTTGCTGACCCAGGCCGGCCTGCCGCCGGGCGTGCTGAACGTGGTAGCCGGGCGCGGCGAAATCGTCGGGCAGGCGCTGGTGGAGCATCCGAAAGTCCGCAAGGTCGGGTTCACGGGGTCCACGGCTGTGGGCCGGCAGGTCATGGCCACGGCTGCTCAGCAGATCAAGCGCGTCACCCTGGAGCTGGGGGGCAGCGACCCCATGATCGTCTGCGACGACGCCGACATCGACCGCGCTGTCAGCGCCGCGTCTGTGGGGCGCTTCTTCAACTGCGGCCAGGCCTGTCTGGCCATTAAACGGCTGTACATCTTCGAGAGTATCGCCGACGAATTTACCGACAAGCTGGTGGCCAAGGTAAAGCGGCTGCGCCTCGGAGACGGCTTGACCG
>JBHHXF010000426.1:0-3809 GCA_046756905.1 Anaerolineae bacterium
TTTAGATTTCAGATTTCCAGATAGTGATCACCGTTCACTGTTCACTGTTCACTGATCACCGATCACCGATCAACCTCGCCCATGATCGGATCCAGGCTGGCGGTGACGGCGACCAGATCGGCAATGAGGCCACCTCGCGCCATCGGGGCCAATGATTGGAGGTTGACGAAGGATGGTGCGCGCATGTGCCAGCGGTACGGTTTGCCGCTGCCGTCGCTGACGATATAGAAGCCCAGCTCGCCCCGCGCCGCCTCCACAGCGGCGTAAGTTTCGCCCACCGGCGGCTTGAATCCCTCTGTCCACAGCTTGAAGTGGTGGATCAGGGCCTCCATACTGGTGTCCAGCTCCTCGCGGGGCGGCGGCGTCACTTTTCGATTGCTGCTCCGCACGGGCTGGCCGGCGGTCTCGCGGACCTTCTCCAGAGCCTGCCACGCAATGCGCACGCTCTGGCGCATCTCCTCCAACCGCACCAGATAGCGGGCATAGACATCGCCGGCCTGCTCGACCGCGACGTCGAACTCAAACTCGTCGTAGGCTGAATACGGCATATCGCGGCGGAGGTCCCAATCCACACCGCAGGCGCGCAGCGGCGGACCGCTCAAGCCCAGCGATAGTGCGGTATCCGCATCAATCACCCCTACACCCTGAGTGCGTTCCAGCCAGATTGGATTCTGAGTCAGCAGCGCCTCATACTCTGCCAGACGATCGGGGAACTCCGTCAGGAAGTCAGTCACCGCCGCGTCGAAACCGTCCGGAAGCTCCCAGGCCACACCACCCACCCGGAAATAACTGGCCATCATCCGCGCGCCCGAAACCATTTCCACGATGTCGAGGAGCGTCTCCCGCTCGCGGAAGCAGTACAACATGACGCTCATCGCGCCCAGCTCTAGCGCGTGGGTTCCGAGGAAGACCAGGTGGCTGGCCAGCCGATCCAGCTCGCACAACAACACCCGGATGTACTCCGCCCGTTTCGGGACCTCGACATCCATCAACTTCTCCACTGCCAGCATGAAAGCCAGTTCGTTGTTCAGCGGGGTCAGATAGCTCATGCGATCAGTGAACGTAATGGTCTTGTTATATGTTTTGAACTCGGCTTCTTTCTCGATGCCGGTGTGCAGGAAGCCGACATCCGGCCGCACGTCAATGACGCGCTCGCCCTCGAGTTCCACGATAAGCCGCAGCACCCCGTGGGTTGACGGATGCTGCGGCCCCAGGTTCAGAACCATGCGCCCCTCAAGGGGCTCCTCGGCCAACTCGGCCCCGAGCAGCGTGGTATCTGGCATCATCTCACTCATCTTCAAAATACCTGTGATCAGTGATCACTGTCGCCTAGTCTTCCACAAAAGGCTTGTCGCGATAGATGCGATCCTCGTTGTGCGAAAACGCGACCGGCTCGTCGCCCAACGGGTAGTCTTTGCGCAGCGGATGGCCTTCCCAGTCCTCGGGCATGAGAATCCGGCGCAGAGATGGGTGGCCGTCGAACTCAATGCCGAAAAGGTCGTAGACTTCCCGCTCCAGGAAGTTGGCTGCCGGGTAGACGCCGACGACCGATGGCGCCGGCGCTCCATCCTCGACCAGCACCTTCAAGCGTACGCGCCGTTTGTTAGGCATGGAGAGCAGATGGTAGACCACCTCAAAACGCGGCACACGTCCCAGAAAATCCACCGCCGTCAGGTCGGACAGGAAATTGTACTGCATCTCCTGGTCATCGCGCAGAAACTGGAGAATGTCAACGATCTTATCTCGGTCCACGACCACAGTCTGCTCGCCGGCCATCTCGCGGACCGCAATCACCGCATCAGGGAACTCTTCTTTAAGTCGATCCGCCGTCGGGTTCGAATCTTCAGTCGCCACAATCACGCCTTCTCTGTTTCAGCTTGCTTCGGCCACGTGCCGTAGTCGGAATTGCGCTTTACGCCTCTGGCGCGCCAGGACCGCTTGACCTGATAGGCCGGCGGGTCCCCGCGCTCAATCTTCTTGTGTAGCAGAACAATGCCGTCAATCAACGCCTCCGGGCGCGGGGGACAGCCGGCCACGTACACATCCACCGGCACTACCTCGTCCACGCCTTTCACGATGGCATAGTTGTTGAACACACCGCCGCAGGAGGCGCAGTCGCCCATGGCGATGACCCACTTGGGCTCCGGCATCTGATCGTACAGCCGGCGCAGGACCGGCGCCATCTTCACCGAAACGCGGCCGGCCACGATCATCAAATCGGACTGACGGGGCGAAGGCCGCATCAGCTCCATGCCGAAACGAGACATGTCATGCCGCGACGCCTGGGCATGCATCATTTCGATGGCACAACACGCCAGACCGTACATCAACGGCCAGATGCTGCGCGAGCGCGCCCAGCCGACAGCTTTGTCCAATGTCGTTGTTACGATTCCAAAATCGCCGCTTTTCTCTTCCTGCAACGGTATCAACAGGTCCTCGTCTACTGCCATTCCAACGCACCCTTCTTCCACAGGTAGAAATACCCAACCAACAGAATCAGAATGAACACACCCATCTCGACCAGACCGAACAGCCCAAGCCGGCGGAACGTTATGGCCCAGGGATACAGGAAAATGACCTCGATATCGAAAAGGATGAAAAGAGTGGCGATCAAATAGAACTGGATAGGCATCCGCCGCTGGGCGCGGCCAATGGGGCTCATGCCCGATTCATACGGAGAAAGCTTAGATGGAGTGGGGTGACTGGGACCGACAAGCAACCCCACGACGAGAACTAGGCCGGCCAACCCCGTGGCCAGAATAAGGAGAATCAAGATTGGGACATAGTTAGCAAGCATGTATCACTCCTCGCATGAGGGCCGCCAAAGGGAGGCTAACTTGAGCGGAGCAACTAGGGGAAGGCAAGGCGAACATCGGGAATTCGTCCAACCGTATCCTTCCTCAAATTTCTACACTACTCTCCGCCGTCATCTTGGGCAGATTGTGCTTCCTCCTCACGCTTGCGTTTGGCTTCCAGGAACTTCTTGCGAGCTTCCAGCTTGCGCCTACGCGCCTCGTCCACCTCGGACGCTTCGCCGCCGGCTTCAGCAGCCGCTGCTTCGGCTGCTTTCTTGGCCTGGGCGGCTGCCTCGCGCTGGCGCTTGGCCTCTTCCCGCTTGCGTTTCGATTCGGCCTTCTTGCGCCGCTCCTCCTCCTCAGCCGCCCACGCCTGGGGATGTGTCTTGGCGTAGTAGTCAGTTGAAACTAGCAGGTCATCCATATCGTAGAGCCAGGACTCATGCCGCTCGTAGCTGGAGAGCTCGAACTCCTGGTTCATCTTGATGGCATCGAAGGGGCAGTACTCTGCACAGAAGCCACAACTCATGCAGATCGAGGCATCAATGTAGAACGCCTCCGGTACAGGCACAGGCCGGCCATTTGCATCCTTCTGTTGCACAATCCAAATACACTGCGGCGGACACACCTTGGCACAGATGCCACACGACGTACAGAGATTGCCTCCATACTCAGCACGCTCGCTGTCCGGGTCTGGCTCATAGATGAGCATAGGGATGTTGCGGAACCGTTCAGGAACCGGAACTTTCTCCTCAGGGTACTGCACCGTGAACAATCCGCCAGGCTCGATGGGGTACTTGCGCTCCACATCAGCCCGCCCCCCTAGCTCCCGAGTTCTCGGGTAGGTATCGTAGCCCCGTAGAAAGGTATCCACGAACCGCTTCAGTGTGATACCCATCCCTCTTACAACGCCCAATCCAAACATATCGCCTCCACAGGGTCAGTGAACAGTTATCAGTGAACAGTGATCAGTAATCAGTGTAGCTACGTCTCGAGACTGATCACTGATCACTG
>JBHHXF010000427.1:0-3799 GCA_046756905.1 Anaerolineae bacterium
GCCGGCCAGAACCCGCGGGCGCCGGTCGTATTGGAGGCCGTCCACACCCTGCTCCGGGAGCGAGTCGCCAACATCACGGATGACCAACTGCGGCGCTCGTTCTTGGAGAATGTGGCAGTGCATCGGGAAATCGTGAGGGAGTGGCAAATCACTTGCAGAACTGCCTGAGCCGTTTGCTAGGCCGGCAGGGCAGACGAGCCGAGGCCCGTCAGATGCTCGAAGAGGTGTACGATTGGAGATTGGAGATTGGAGATTGGAGATTTGGCTGCTGGCACAGCAATCTCTAATCCCCAATCTCCAATCTCCAATCTCCAATCTCTAATCTCTAATCTCCAATCTCCAATCTCTAATTCCCCCGCCCCACCAACTCCCTCGCAATCACAATCCGCTGGATGTGACTCGTCCCCTCGTAAATCTGCAACCCCTTGATGTCCCGATAGTGGCGCTCAACGGGATACTCGTTGGAGTATCCCCGCCCCCCGTGGATCAGGACCGCCTCCGAAGCGGCACGCACAGCCATTTCCGTGGCGAAGAGCTTGGCGATGGACGTTTCCTTTGTTGTGCGCCGGCCCTGGTCCTTCATCCAGGCCGCATGGTAGACCAGCAGGCGCGCCGCGTCCACATCGGAGGCCATGTCGGCCAGGGTCGCCTGGATCATCTGGAAGTCGGCGATGCGCCGGCCAAACTGCCGGCGCTCCCGCGCGAAGTCGATGCAGGCATCCAGGCAAGCCTGGGCCACACCGACCGCCCCCGCTGCCACCCCCAGCCGGCCATGGTCCAGCGCCGACATGGCGACCTTGAAGCCCTCCCCCGGTGCGCCCAGGAGCGCACTCCTGGGAACCCGACACTCCTCCAGAATGATGCGCGCGTGGTCCGAGGCGCGATGTCCCAGCTCCTGGCCGGCCATCTTCTCCGGCCGGAACCCGGGCGTGTCTGTCTCGACGATGAAGGCGCTGATGCCCCGGTGGCGCTCCTCGGGGTTCGTCTTGGCGAAGACCAGGGCCACATCGGCGATGTTGCCGTTGGTGATCCAGATTTTCTCGCCGTTCAGGACGTAGCTGTCTCCGTCCTCGCGGGCGGTAGACTCCATGCTGGCCACATCGGAGCCGGCGTTGGGCTCCGTCAGGCAGTAGCAACCGATCCACTCGCCGGTGGCCAGCCGGGGCAGGTAGCGGCGCTTCTGCTCCTCGGCGCCCCAGTCGCGGATGCAGAGGGAGACCAGGCTGGCATGGACCGCCAGAAAGCCGCGCACGGAGGAGTCGGCGCGTCCCAGCTCCTCGTACGCCAGGGCGAAGCTGAGGTAGTCCATGCCGGCGCCACCGTACTCGGGTTCGATGGGGCCGGCCAGGAACCCCAGTTCACCCATGCGCTTCACCAGGTGCGCCGGGAACTCGCCCTTCTCGTCTGCCTCGCGGGCGATGGGCATCACCTCTTCCTCGGCGAAGCGCCGCGCCCGGGCCTGGATTTCTTTCTGTTGGGGGGTAAGTTCGAAGTTCATGGGTTACTCTCCTCGGAACGGACCGCGAATCGCTGGGCTTGCTCCGCTCATGATCGCTAACGGCGAACCGCTGTGCCTCTTCTCTCTTTCCTCGACGTCGAGATGACACTATTCTACACCCACTCCCGATGTCGTACAACCAACCCTATCGTATGTGGAGGGAGGCCAAGCAACTTCTTTGACAAGGGTGTCTGGAGGCACTATACTCTCACTATGCCCAGATTGCCCACATCCAACTCTGCAAACGAGACCTGGCTGCCCGATCTGGGGGTTCCCCTGGAAGGCCTTCCTCAGGTGCAAATCATCGCTCAGATTCAGAAAGAGTTTGTCGAACAGATCATGGCCCTGGGCGACGACAACCTGGACATTGTCTTGACCCACAAGAGTCGAGCTCACTATCTTCGGAAACACCCGGAAATGAGATGGTGCGAGCATCTCTTGCCTCGAGTGCTCGAGTCACCTACTGAAGTATATCGGATCTTTTCTGATCCCAGCCAGGTTATTTTCGTGCGACGCCTGTTAGGTGGCCGGTATCTGATGGCAGGGGTGCTATTGGATCCCACTGGCCAGCAGAAGAAGCATTCAGTCTTGACCTACTACCGTTTGAACCCGCGCACTTATCGGCAACTACGGAATAAGGGTGAAGTGATCTGGAAAAGAAGCAGTTGACACAGCATGCAGAAACGTGTATACTTGATGGTGAGATAAGCCGCCAGAGGTGGACAAATCCGCCTTCCGCGCACCCCATCGGGGTCAAAAGAGATGCAGGAGGTGGCGGACCTGCCTGGCGGCTTCTCGTCTGATCCGGCATCGGGTTGCGGATGCCGGCTTTTTTCTTCCTCCCACACCTCTGTTGATCGCCGGCCTCGCTTCACCGAGACAGGCCCTCCCACTCAATGAGATGTCCGAGCCTCCGGGATCACCGCCAGTCCTTCCAGCTCCACCAGCGTCTCCTCGCGGAAGAAACCGGCCACCTCGAACAGAGCCATGGCTGGATAGTGGCCGCCGAAGTTCTCGCGGAACACCTGGCCCAGAGGTCTGAGCTTCGCGGCGTAGTCGTTCCGGTCGCGGACGAAGATGTTCAGCTTCACGATGTCCTGCGCGGTCCCGCCGGCCTCCTCGACCACGGCCTGGAGGTTGCGCAGCACCTGCTCGAACTGCGCGACCAGGTCGCCGGGGGCTACGATGTTCCCCTCGATGTCGCTGGCGTCCTGGCCGGCCAGGAACAGCAGCCGGCCGCCGCTGACCAGGATGCCGTGGTTGTAGCCTCGCGGCGCGGGGAGGCTGGGCGGGTTGATGATGGTTTTTTGCATGATGAATCCTCCAATTGCTGCATATTCCGTGGTGCGTATTGCGTACTGCGTATTGCGTAGGGACTTTACGCAGTACGCAGTACGTCATCTATCGCCCTACGAATTTCGGTTCAGCCTTCTCCTTAAACGCCTCATAGAAAATCCGATGATCTTCCCCCATGAGCATGAGGGCCTGGGCCTGGGCTTCGGACTCCAGGGCAGAGACCAGGTCCATGTTGAGTTCGTTGTTCACCAGATGCTTGGTCATGGAGATGGCGGCGGTGGGACCGCTGGCCAGACGGTTGGCCCATTCGTGAGCCGTGGACAGCAGATCATCGTGTGGGACCACGCGGTTGACCAATCCGTAACGCTCGGCCGTGGCGGCGTCGATGGTGTCGCCGAAGAACAGCAGCTCGAAGGCGCGCCCCAGGCCCACGATTCGTGGCAGCAGGTAGGCAGCGCCCATGTCGGCGCCGGTCAGGCCAACCCGCGTGAAGAGAAAGGCGAAACGCGCCTGCTCCGAGGCGATGCGCAGATCGGCGGCCAGGGCGATGACCGCGCCGGCGCCGGCCGCCATCCCGTTCACGGCGGCAATGACCGGCTTGTCCAGCAGCCGCATGTTGCGCACAACCGCGCCCGTCATGCGGGTGAAGTCCAGATGCCCCTTCACGTCCCGCTTCAGCAACTCCCCAATTATCTCGTGGACGTCGCCGCCGGCACAGAACCCGCGCCCCTCGCCGGTGATGACCACCACTTTCACCTCATCGTCGTACCGCAGCGACTCAAACAGATCACGCAACTGCGCGTAGATCTTAAAGGTGAGGGCGTTCAGAACCTTGGGGCGGTTAAGCGTGATGGTGGCGATGTTGTCGCGTACTTCGTAGTGAAAGTCATAGTTCATGATTTGCTCCTCTCTTGAGATGCCTACTGCGTATTGCGTACTGCGTATCCGGTTTACGCAGTACGCAATACGCAGTACTCTCACCACATCACCTCGCCACCATCCACG
>JBHHXF010000428.1:0-3798 GCA_046756905.1 Anaerolineae bacterium
ACCGGGTGTTCGTAGGGACACGAGCGACAGTACCACAGGGGACCGACACTTTGACGGTACGGGTGTTTGTCGATTATCGGTGTGACGGTTTCTTCCAGGATGGTCTCGACGTCCCGCTGCGGGATGCGTCGGTTAGGCTGAGCTTTCCCAATGGGGCGTGGGTCACTCGCCAGGTGAGGCCATTTGGCCTGGTGAACTTCGCCGGCTTCGACGCCACGGAGGGGGTCGCCGTCACGGTGAATTTGCCGGAGGCTTACCAAGGCTACGCGTTGGGCCACTGTCCCAACAGCCCGGGCAACATCAGATTGCAATCCGACGACTTCCAGTTCGGGTACAAGCTCGTACAGTTTGGGGCAGGCATCGCCGGCGAGGCTGCCGGCCCGTAAGCAACCGCCGTGACAAGTTCGGGAGGCACATGTGCGTAAAGCAATGATCCTAGATTATAAACGTGCGCGCGTGCTGGGCCAGTTGATCATTGTTCTCCTCATGACAGCCTGTAGCAGCACAGCGTCCCCGCCTTCGTCGGGGTCAGTGCCGGCATCCCCGGCCACGCCCGCCGTCAGCTCGGGCACGGAAGTCTCCCCGGCTGGTTCTGCATCCTCACCCGGATCCAACGTCTCACAGATCAAGTTCAGGCGTCTCGGGCTGGAAGACGGTCTGTCACAAAGCACGGTCAGTTGCATCGAGCAAGACGACCGGGGCTTCATGTGGTTCAGCACACAGGATGGGCTGAATCGGTACGACGGATATGAGTTCAAAGTCTACAGGCACGATCCTGATGATCCCTACAGCCTGAGCAACAATCGGATCCAGCTTTGTCACAAAGATCAGCGGGGCGTGCTGTGGTTCGTCACCTTCGACAGCGTGCTGCACCGGCACGACCCGTTGACGGACCGATTCTACCGCTACCCCCTGGAGGTGGAAGACCCGCACAGCCGGCGCGGCGTCAACATCCTGACAATGTACGGCGACTCCTCGGGGCAATTGTGGATCGGCACGTACGGCGGTGGGCTGGCTAAATATGACCCCAACGCGGATCAACTGGTGTACTATCGCGACGATTTGGATGATCCTGCGCGCCAGAGTGAGCACGACAACAAGGTGTACACGATTCTCGAAGACCGGGCCGGCATCCTCTGGTTCGGCACGGGGGAGGGGCTGGTCAGCTACGATGCAGCCATTGGACGTTTCGTCCTCTATCCGTACGAGCCCCAGGGCTACGCCGGCCCCCACGATACCCACAGTCTGCGCAGTCAGTTCGTCACAATCATCCACGAGGACCGGGCCGGCCGGCTGTGGATCGGAACGGTGTACGGCGGGCTGAACCGCCTGGATCGTGAGACCGGCGAATTCATCGCCTATCCCTTTGATCCGGACGAGCCCGCGGCCCTGTCCGGCAACACCGTTCGTGCCTTGCACGAAGACCGCTTCGGTCAGCTCTGGGTTTCTTCGGCCGAGCTCACGCCGGCCGGCACGTACGCCCGCCTCGGCCTGGACCGGCTCGATCCAGAAACCGGTAAGATTGTGCACTACCCACCCGATCCGACGGATCCGTGTAGCTTGAGCCACGAGTCTGTCCCGTTAATACATGAAGATACTCAGGGAAACCTGTGGTTTCACACGTTTCGGGGCGGCGTCGACGTCTACGACTGGGACATCGGGTGTTTCAGGCACTACGTGCACAACCCTGACAATCCGGAGAGCTTGAGCAACGACGCGGTGGCTACCTTTTTCAACGACGCAGCCGGCGGCGTGTGGGTCGGCACGGAGGCCGGCGGCGTCAACCTGTACGACCCGACCTGGACCAAGTTCTCCCACTATCTCGTGACCGCACCAGGCGCGGAAAGAGGCAGCAACAACTCCATCTTCGGGCTGTATGCTCCCCCCAGCGGAATCGATGACCAGGGACACGCGAACGTGCTCTGGGTATCGACGACAGCCGGCCTGAACCGCTGGGATCGACGCAATGGGACCTTTACCTTCTATGAAATTGACCGCGAGATTCCCGACGTGGTGCCATACGCCATGCTGGAGGAGCCGGCCGGCACGCTGTGGCTCGGCACTGGTCTGGGGCTGTACAAAGCCATCTTGCCGGCCGATGGTGCACCCGACCCTGAGACCCTCGAGTTTACTCTGATCCTGAGTCGGGACAGGGTCGGTAGGATCATGGGCATCCATCCGGATCGCACCGGGGCACTGTGGCTGGGCGTCTATGACGTCGGGTTGGCGCGCTTCGATCCCGTCACCGAGGAACTGGTCTATTACAAACATGATCCCGAAAACCGCAACAGCCTGGCCAGCAACGCAGTGCGAGACCTCTTCCCAGGACATCAGGGGACACTGTGGATTCACACAGCATCCGGTCTCGACCGCTTCGATCCAGCAACGGAGACGTTCACCCGCTATGCGCACGATCCTGAAGACCCCCAGAGCCTGAGTGCTGAGGTGATTATCGCAGTCTATGATGCAGGCGACGCCGTTTGGATCGGTACCAGCGGCGATGGCATGCAGCGCCTCGATCCCGTTAGTGGGACCTTTGCGACATACCACGAAGAGGCCGGCCTACCCAACAACGTGATCTATGCGATCCTGCCTGACGGCGAAGGCAACCTGTGGCTGAGCACCAACTACGGGGTGTCGCGCTTCAATCCCCAGCGGGGGACCGCCCACAACTACACCCAGCACGACGGTCTGCAGAGCAACGAGTTCAACTGGAAAGCCCACTATCTGGCCCCAGATGGCGAGATGTTTCTGGGGGGCGTCAAGGGGATAAACGCGTTCTACCCCTCAGATATTCACGACAATCCTCATGCGCCCTCCGTGTTCATCACCGGCCTGCAGATATTGAACGAACCCGTCGAGATGAAGCAGGATGGCATCCTGCAGCGCCCCATCGAATCCACCGACGCCATCGAACTGTCGTATGCCGACCGCGTTGTGTCGTTCGAGTTTGCCGGCCTGCACTACGCCGCGCCGGAGCGCAACCAATATGCGTACATGCTGGAGGGCTTTGACGAGGACTGGAACTACATTGGCAACCGTCGCTTCGCAACATACACCAATTTGCCACCGGGGGCCTACAGCTTCCATGTGAAGGTCTGCAACAGCGATGGTGTTTGGAACGAAGTGGGCCGCTCGCTGGCAGTCACGGTTGTACCCCCGTTCTGGGATACCTGGTGGTTCAGGTTCCTGATCGCTCTGGCTTTGCTGGGAGCTGTTGCCGGCGGCATTCGACTGCGCATTCGCAGCATCGAGGCGCGCAGCCGCGAGCTGGAAGCGGTGGTCGAAGAGCGAACCCACGCTCTCGTACAAAGGACAGAGGAGATCGAACGGCGCCGGCAAGAACTGGAAGCCCTTCAGGAAACCACGGCGGCCGTCGCCAGTACCCTGGAGCTGGACAGACTCCTCCATCGCATTGTTCAACAGGCGACCACACTTCTGCAGGCTGAGGGAGGCATCCTTAACCTGATCGATTGGACCCGGCATGAAGACGAGGCCGTGGCCTGTACCGGTATCGCAACGCCGCTGGCTGGAGCTCATTCCCGTCTGGACGCGAGCTTCTCGGGCTGGGTGGCTCTCCACAACCAGCCGAGTATTTCCAACCAGGTTCCAGAAGATAGCCGGCTGGATCGACGTGCGCTGGAATGGGTAGCCAAAGAACAGGTACAGAGCGCCGCCGCAGCGCCGTTGACCGTTAAGGATCAGGTTGTGGGGACGCTGATCGTCCTGGACAAGCAAGGCGGCGAGGGGCAGTTCGACCAGGCCGATTTGGACCTCCTGGTTGCCTTTGCCAGCCAG
>JBHHXF010000429.1:0-3797 GCA_046756905.1 Anaerolineae bacterium
AGTGAAGTGCCGTGCCGTATGTTGCTGCATGACAGCATGACGCCACTCCGCTACCGCTGCGTGGCTTACTACGAACTCTTCGGTGGCGCGACGGCTGAGCAGTGATGTCTACGATACCCTCGGAACACGTGCTAAGATCTCCGATACAACCTCGTAGTTGATCGTCCCCAGTCGCTCGGCCACCTCTTCGGCGGTGATGCGGTCGTCGCCCTGCTCGCCGATGAGGACGACTTCGTCGCCTTGGCGCACGCCGGCGATGTCAGTCACGTCGATCATGGTCTGGTCCATGCAAACGCGGCCCACGATGGGCGCACGCCGGCCTCGGACCAGCACCTCCTTCCAGGTACGCGGGGCCCGGCGGAAGCCGTCGGCATAGCCGACGGGGATCACGGCGATGCGCCGGCGATCGTCGGTGCGGTAGGTGGCTCCGTAGCTCACGTAGGAGCCGGCCGGCAGTTCCTTCACCTGTGCGATCTGGGTCTTCCAGGTCAGCGCCGGCCTGAAATCGGGCGGCAGTGGAACGTCCGGCGAGGGCGCCAAGCCGTAAACGGCGATGCCCGGGCGCACTAGATTAAAGCGTGCCTCCGGCCAGGTCAGAGTGCCGGCGCTGTTGGCAGCGTGGATCACCGGAATCCGAATGCCGGCCTCCTCCAGCTCTGACAGAAGACGTTGAAACGTCTGCAACTGCTGTTGGGTGTACGCCCGATACCACTCGTCCGCATCATCGGCCACCGAGAAGTGAGTGAACACGCCCTCGACGACCAAGTTGGGCAGGTCGCGAATGGTCTGGATGAAACCGATGACCTCTTCGGGGAACAGGCCCAGCCGGTGCATGCCGGTGTCCACCTTGATGTGCACTCGCGCTTCCCGGTTCAGCGCCACCGCCGCCTTCGACAACGCCCGCGCTACATCGACCGAGAACACTGTGGCGCGCAGGTCGTAGCGTAAGGCATCGCGCGCCTGCCAGGCCGGCGTGTAGCCCAGGATCAGGATGGGGGCGGCGATGCCGGCATCGCGCAGCACCTGCGCCTCCGGCAGACAGGCCACGCCCAGCCAGGTGGCTCCGTTGTTGAGAGCGGTCTGGGCCACCTTGACCGCGCCGTGGCCGTAGGCGTCCGCCTTCAGCGTGACCATCACCTCCACGTCTGGCCCCACGATCTCCTTGATGCGCCGCGTGTTGTGGGCGATGGCGCCCAGATCGATCTCGACCCAGGTGGGACGGTCGGGGCGCACGATCAGAATCTGCTGCCAGGCGGCATCCTGTCGCACCAGGTGCTGTGCCTGGGCCGGATCGGCCAGCAGCCGGCCCACCACGCTCTCCATGCGCGCTTCCAGGCCCCCCTTGACCAACACCACGTCCCCCGGCCCCAGGTCATGGCCGGCGGCGCGAACCGCATCTTCGGCGGTGTAGGTGACTACCACGCAGTCGCTGTCGAGGCCGGCTCGCTCCGCTTCCTCGGCGATGAGCCGCGCATGTCCACCCTTCGTGACCAACTGATCGACGATGCCGGCAGTGTGTCGGCCCACTTGGCGATGGCCGGCCTCGGTGTGGTGGCCCAGTTCCGGCATGTCGCCCAAGACGGCCATGCGGCGGCGGGCCGGCAGCGCCGCCAGCACGTCCAGCGCGGCGATGGTGGCCTGGGGGCTGGCGTTGTAGGTGTCATCCAGGATCAGGCTGCCGTTGCGGCCGGGTAGCGGGTTGAGCCGGCCAGGCACTCGACCCAGGTTCGCCAGTCGCTGGATGATCGCGTCCAGATCCATGCCGTACAGCAGGCCGACGCCGATGGCCGCCAGGGCGGGGTAGATGGCGTGGCGGCCAAGCAACGGAATAGACAGGTGATACGTGGTACGTGATGAGGGCTGGAGATTGGAGATTAGGGATTGGCGATTGGGTATTGGGTATTGGGTATTGAGTGGGATGCGGAGCGTGAAAGAAGTGCCTTCGGGGGTGAGGGTGACGTGGGTGGCGGTGAGGTCGGCGGTGGGGTCGAGGCCGAAGGTGATGATGTTGGCGGTGGTTTGGCTGGCCATGGCGCGGACGCGGGGGTCGTCGGCGTTGAGGAGGGCGGTGCCGTTGGGTGGGAGGGCGCGCACCAGGTCGGCCTTCTCGTGGGCGATGGTTTCCAGGTCGCCGAAGACGTCCAGGTGGGCCGGCTGAACCGTGGTGACGACGGCGACTTTCGGCGGGGCCATGCCGGCCAGGTCGGCGATTTCGCCGTGGCTGTCGCTGGCCATCTCCAGCACCGCCAGTTGGTGCTCGCCGCGCAGCCGGCCCAGAGCGATGGCCAGGCCGTAGCGCCCGTTCCAGTTGCCAGGGTTCTTGAAGACCTGGAAATGGCCGGCCAGCACGTGGGCGATGGCCTCCTTGGTCGTCGTCTTGCCCGTGCTGCCGGTCACACCGATCACCTCGGCGTCGTATTTCTGGAGGATGTAGCGGCCCCACCGCTGGAGTGCGGCCTGGGTATCATCGACGAGGATGCAGGTGACGTCATGGCCGTCCAGATCCACCGGATGCTGGGCCAGCACGCCGGCCGCACCCTTCTCACACGCTTCGCGGATGTAGTCGTGGCCGTCGCCGCGCTCGGTCTTGACCGCCAGGAACAGCTCGCCGGGTTGGATCAGCCGCGAGTCGAAGGCGAAGTCGCGAAACGTCGTGGCGCGGACGGGGCCGTGGGTGTGGCCGGCGGTGGCCGCAAGAAGATCGTCAAGTGCGATCATCGTCCTACGACGTCTTGTAGGGGCGAGGCAAGGCGGAGAGCGCGTTCGCTTGTCAATGAACCTTCTCTCCGCCTTGCCTCGCCCCTACGCTGGCTTTGCAGGGTTGTAACGGTCTCGATGTGGTGAGTTTGGGGGAACATGTCCACCGGCTGGACTTCCATCAGATCGAATCCGCCATCCACCAGGATGCGCAGGTCGCGGGCCAGAGTATACGGGTCGCAGGAGACGTAGACGATTCTAGCCGGCCGGAGCTTGATCAGAGCCTCCAGGACGACAGGCCGGCAGCCGGCACGCGGCGGGTCGAGGACCACGGCGTCGATGGGGCCTTCCAGTTGCGGCAGAACGGCCTCCGTCTTACCTTCGATCAACTCGATACGGCGTCCCGAGCTTGTCGAAGGGTTATCGAACCCCTCGATGTTTTCGCGGGCATCGGCGATGGCGGTGGCCGACTCTTCGATGCCGATGATGTGGCCGGCCTGCTCCGCCAGCAGCACCCCGAAAGCGCCGACGCCGCAGTAGGCGTCCACCACTACCTCGTCGCCGGCCAGGGCCAGTTTCTCCTGCACAAGCTGCGCCAGCGTTTCAGCCTGCAACGTGTTGGTCTGGAAGAAGGAAGAGTCGAAGACCTGGAAGCGATGGCCGAGCAGGGTCTCGTGGAAATAGCGCTGTCCGGTCTCGAAGGGAAGGCCGTCCACAGGTACGTGCGGGAACACCATCAGTTCGTCGGTGTGGAACCCGTAGCGGACCACGACCTGGTGTTTCACGTCGGCGCAGCGGCCCTGCAATGCGCGCAGCACCGCGTTGATCTTCGGGTGGAGGATCAGGCATTCGTCGATGGGCAGGAATCGCCTGGTGAACTGCTCGTTGAAGCCCAGTTGCCCATCGCGGCCGATGGTGAAGCGGGCCTGGTTGCGGTAGTGCCACGGCTCCTCCATGCCGATGGCCGGCCTGACCGGCGGGTTCTCAAAGTCACCGCGCCGGCGCAGTTGTTCGCGCACGAGGTTTGTCTTGAACGCCAGTTGGGTCTTGTAATCCACGTGCTGCCACTGGCAGCCACCGCAGCGCCCGAAGTAGGGGCA
>JBHHXF010000430.1:0-3792 GCA_046756905.1 Anaerolineae bacterium
GTCCACCCGCTCGTAGGTGTGGGCGCCGAAGTAGTCACGCTGGGCCTGGATGAGGTTGGCCGGCAGGCGCGCGCTGCGATAGGAGTCGAAGTAGGCCAGCGATGCACTCATGGCCGGCGTCGGGATGCCCAGGTCGATGGCCGTCTGCAGCACATGACGCCAGGCTGATTGCCGGCCGGCGACGGCGTCGCGGAAGAAGGGCGCCAACAGCAGGTTGGGCAGATCCGGAGCGTCGGCATAGGCGGCGCGAATGTCGTCCAGGAACCGGGCGCGGATAATGCAGCCACCACGCCAGATGCGGGCAATCTCGCCAGCCTTCAGGCCGTAGTCGTACTCGTCGCTGGCGGTACGCAGCAGAGCAAAGCCCTGAGCATACGAGCAGATCTTCGAGGCGTAAAGGGCATCGCCTACGGCGTCGATGAAGGCGTCGCGGTCGCCGGAGTATGCGCTATCAGGTCCTGTCAGCACGCCGGCGGCCGCCTCACGTTCCGCTTTGAAGGCCGAGACGATGCGCCCCTCGACGGCGGCGTTGATGGTAGGCGTCGCCACGCCCAGTTCCAGCGCGTTCTCGCTGGTCCAGCGGCCAGTGCCCTTCTGGCCGGCCCTGTCCAGGATCAGGTCCACCAGAGGCCGGCCCGTCTCCTCATCGATGTAGGTAAAGATGTCGGCCGTGATTTCGACGAGATAGGACGACAACACACCCTCGTTCCAGCGGGCGAAGACCTGGTGCAGTTCGTCGTTGGTCAGCCCCAGCCCCCGATGGAGGATGTCGTACGCTTCAGCGATCAGTTGCATGTCACCGTACTCGATGCCATTGTGTACCATTTTCACGTAGTGACCCGACCCCTTCGGGCCAAGGTAGGTTACGCACGGCTCGCCGTCCACCTTGGCGGCGATGGCCGTGTAGATGGGTTCCACGCGGGCGTAGGCCCCTCGCTGCCCGCCAGGCATGATGCTGGGACCCCACAGAGCGCCCTCCTCGCCGCCCGAGATGCCCACACCCAGGTATTGGACTCCGTCCGCTGCCAGTTCTTCCGAGCGGCGTTCAGTGTCGCGGAAGAAGGAGTTACCGCCGTCGATGACCAAATCGCCGGCCTCCAGGTGCGGCTTCAGCTTTTCGATGAAGGCGTCCACCGGCCAGCCAGACTTGACCATCAACATGATGGCGCGCGGCTTTTTCAGCGCGTCGACGAAATCCGCGATCTCGTAGGTGGCGGTGATGTTCTTGCCGGCGGCCGGCCCCTCCACAAAGGCCGTGGTCTTGGAGCCGGTGCGGTTGTACACGGCCACCCTGAAGCCCTTTCGCTCCATGTTTAGCACTAAATTCTGGCCCATCACGGCCAGACCGATCAATCCGATGTCGTGTTGTCCCATTTCATTAATCTCCTGTCGAGTGAGCCCATGTCGGTTGCATTGCCAATCGTTTCCGACACGGCAACTGAGCGATTGTACCAGAAAGGCAGTAGCCGAGCAAATTCTGTCCTATTCGGTGATCAGATTCCCATATCTCCGGGCTCCGGCCCCAGGCCGGCAGCAGGGCGGTTCACCAGATAAATACCTGTGGCCACCAGGACGAGCGCCAGCAATAGGGTACTCGTAATCGCCTCATCCAACAAGGCGCCGCCGGCGAGCACACCGAAAAGCGGGGTCAGAAAGGTGAACGATGCAAGACGGGAAGCAGGGTAGTGGGCAATGAGCCAAAACCAGGCCAGGTACGTAATGAAAGCGACCCAAATGACCTGGTAGATAATTGAGCCGGCGATCAATGGTGTCATCTGCATCACACCGGGCTCACCAATTGCCAATGATCCCAAGGGCAAGACCACGGCGGAGACGGCCAGTTGATAGAGCAGCGTTTTGCTGGGTTTGATTCTTGCGAGGGGGCTGGCCTTGATCAGAACTGTCGTAGCGCCCCACAATACAGCCGCTCCTGCAAGCATACTATCACCGATCAGCATGTGGTATGTGGGGAAGCTTAGTGACTCTCTGAACGCGACAACGATGCCAAGGAAGGCACAGCCAAGACCTACAACTTGAATCATCCGCAAGTATTCGCCTGGAATGAATAGCTGCGCACCCAGAGCGACAACGAATGGTGACATGTAGAGGAAGATAACGGCGCGTGATGCGTTGGTGAACTCAAGGCCCCAGTAGATCAGAACAAACTCCGCAGCGAAGAGGACTCCTGCTGCGATACCCCACCACAGAGTTCCATCTCGCTCCGTAATCGGTTCCCGGCGCAGGGTCATCCACATCCAAACCAGAGCGGCGGCGCCGATGGACCGGATGCCTGATTGCAGGATCGGCGAGACGCCCGAAATGGCAACTTTGATGGCTATCTGCTGCAGGGCCCAGCTCGAGCACAATACAACCAATATTGCCATAGCGGTCAAGTCTAGAGTCTGGTATTGGTCTGTCAGGTCATCAGCCATGTACGGATAATCTTTCGCGATAGCGCTAGATCTGCTATGGGTCTGTAAATAAACAAGTTCCCCAATCGTGTCATTGCGAGGAGCGTTTTTTGCAGAGCCTGCCCTGAGCCTGCCGAAGGGAAGCAATCTCCTCGCTGGGCAAACGGGGGGATTGCTTCGCGGAGTTCATCCTGAGCCGGTCGAAGGGCTCGCAATGACATCTCGTCGGAAAGTTATTCATTTACGGACCCTATGCGCCTGAGGTGGGAATGCTGGTTATTATTCACCATGGGAGAGTTGCTTCTGGAACCACGCGATGGTCTTTGCCATCCCCTCGTCCAGCTCCACTTTCGGTTCCCATTCTAACAATTGTCGAGCTCTGGTGATGTTAGGACAGCGGCGAGTGGGATCGTCAGGGGGTAGAGGTTGGAAGACAATGCCAGCCGAGTTGCCCGTCAACTTATTGATCTGCCTGGCGAAATCGAGAATGCTGATCTCGTGTGGATTTCCCAAATTGACTGGCTCATTCTCCGGCACACCGACAAGTCGGACAATGCCTTCGACGAGATCGCTGATATAGCAGAATGATCGGGTCTGCGTTCCGTCACCGTAGACCGTGAGCGGCTCGCCCCGCAGGGCCTGTCCCACAAAGTTGGGCACCACTCGACCATCGTCCAGCATCATGCGAGGGCCATACGTGTTAAAAATCCGAACGATTCGTGTATCAATCTCGTGAACTCGATGGTATGACATGGTAATCGCCTCGGCGAAGCGTTTGGCCTCGTCATACATGGCGCGCGGGCCGATGCAGCTTACGCTGCCCCGATAGCTCTCAGGCTGGGGGTGGACCTCGGGATCGCCGTAAACTTCGGAGGTGGACGCGAGGAGGAATGTGGCGTGGTGGGCTTTTGCCAGTCCCAGGCAGTTGTGAGTGCCCAGGCCGCCGACTTTCAGGGTTTGGATCTCGAACTCGGTGTAGCTCTTGGGGCTGGCCGGCGATGCGAAGTGCATCACCACATCGACCGCGCCGTCAACCGAAATGTGCCTGGAGACGTCATGCTGGATGAACTCGAAGTCTGGCATATTCATTAAATGCCGGATGTTGGCCAGGCTGCCCGTTATCAGGTTGTCGATGGCCACGACCTGGTGACCATCACCGATGAAGCGGTCGCACAGGTGGGATCCGATAAAGCCGGCCCCGCCCGTTATCACAATGCGCATGGCGTCCTTCCTCGTTGGGTATGATTGCTACTCCATGGAACCAGAACTCATGATAGTACTGCGTATTGCGACGTACGTTAACAGCCCACCCCAGCGGATTTATACGCCAATCGGAAAAAGTAACACACCATGAAGATGCGCAGACGGCCCTTGCCCCCCT
>JBHHXF010000431.1:0-3781 GCA_046756905.1 Anaerolineae bacterium
CCCAGCTATTCATTCTTGTCCAAAGAGGATGGGTTGTGGCTACCTCCTATCGGAGGGGTGGAGGTTCAGCCTCAAAAATCAGATTGACTGGCGCGCTGAATACTGATCACTGGCAGGACTTACACAGAAAGGTGACTGGCACTTACTCAACATAGTTGGCCGACAGGCGACACCGGCTCTACCGCCAAGACAGGCGCTTGGGACACGGTTCCGAAGTGTCGGTCACCTGAATTCGCTCTGACCGCGTAACACTGTCTACTGACACTGCGTGCCCCATGCTGCCGTCACGAGCGCGATATCCACGATGTCAATGACCATGTCGTCGTTCAGGTCATACACATCGGAGTAATTCTGTTCCCCCCAGCGCGCCCCCCAGCGGCTGGCGACCCTCTGGACATCGACAACGTCAACCTGGCCGCTGCTATCGAAGTCGTAGCACGCCGGCATCGCGTTCCACGTGATCACGTTGATCGAATGGGGCGGTAGCGTCAGTTCGTACCCGTCGGTGAAATCCGTGAGGTTTGTTGTCTGAATGCTCACATTCTCAGCGTCTTCGTTGTCGTCGTGGATGCTGGCCGAGGCAAGCTCGTAGCGGGTGGCCTGGCCCTTCGACGGAGCCTGTCCTGAGTTTATCGAAGGGCTCAGGACGATGCCTTGGGGTGGGGCCGGCAAGTCCAGCCGCACCCGTTGAGGCTGATCCAGGCTCAGGTTGAAGAGGATCACGGAATAGCTGTTGCCAGCGCGGAAGGCGAAGGAGTGGACGAAGGGGACGTCGATCTCGTTGAGCACGCCGTTGATGGGCATCTGGTGCCAACTGGGATTTGCGCCTCCCTGCACAGTCGTGAGCATGTCACCCTGTACGGCCTTGTTGGTGAGCTCCACCCCCAGCCAGGTTGGCCGTTTGCGGCCGGTCGCCTCCAGGTCACGGACCATGCCAAACAGCCGGACGTATTCCCCGCTGCCCATCATGAAGTTGGTAGCGAACCCGTGTGTGCCGTACGCGACTTGATTCTTTACCCCCAGCTCTCTCAGGTAGACCAGCATGTGCAACGGCAGAGCAATGCCGCCCATCCCGGTCACCAAATCGTTGCGAATGTCGATGGGCATGTTGCCCCCCGTAGTGTGGAAGTTGAGTTCGTAGATCGCCAACCCCGTCCCCTGCCCCACACCGTCCATGAAGTCCTTGCTCTGCCGCATGATCCCAGAGATTACGTTGTCGAACGGCTGCGCGAAGACGGGATAGAAGAGCTCTTCGTCAGTGCTGTATTGGTCCGGACTGAACTGGAAGTAGGGGGCCAAAGCGATGGCCTCGTGCTTGGAGCTGTTGTTTTCGATTTCGGCCTGTCGCCCAGGGAAGCCGGCCTGCCCGCCGATGATGAGATTGAACCGGGCAGGATCGTAGTACGGGCTGGACTCGAGGATCGCGAAACGGTCGTGGGCGATCTGGCCGAGTCGTGTGCCGTTCATGAGCGACGCCCCGAAGTACGGATCGCCCGGGCCGGCACTGCCCCACAGCTCGTTGCCGAACTCCAGGTGGATGACAGGGAAGATTTCCGTCCACGGGGTAGCTTGCCCCAGAGCGGCGCGCCGGTCGGCGTAGGGGTGTGAGCCGTCGGCCGGCCCCGCCAGGTATTCGATCAGATTGACCAGGTCGGCCGGTGGAGAGGCCGGCGGGATCACGTGCCACGGTTCCGCCCCGATCTCCTGACACAGCTCCAGAAACTCGTGCAGCGAGTATGGGTATCCGCCGGCCACACGCTGGTCGGGGCGGTAGCCGGTTGTCTTCCGCGCCCAGGGAGTGGCCAGCTCGTTGTCAAGTGCATTTCCAAATTGGTGATTGTCCCAGTCTCGCAGGATGCCCGGTTGCAGCTCTTTCAGCCGGTTCACGAACGTGTCAGTGAAGGCTGTTGGGTTGGTGTCGTCGGCGCGATAGAGCGCCACATCATCCACCCAAGCTTCATCCTCCGCACCTACGATATAGAAAACGAAACCCAAGATCGGGTGGTACTCCTGGTCGGTATAAGAGCGGACCGGGTCCATTCCTGCGGGGATGAAGACATTTCGCTCGATCTTCTGCCAGTCAGTCGTGAGGGGGATGGTCTCGTTGATGAAGTCGGCCTCGCCCTCGCGGAAGAACCTCACTCGCAATTGGTCTCCGTCGTTCTTGCCTTTGGCCCAGAATTCCAGATGCCAGTTACCCTGGATGATGAACAGCTTGCCGGAATCGCGGTCACCGTCACGCCAAGAGCTGTCCATGTAGAAGTTGTACGCCGCTTCCCAAGTGTTGCCGGGATTGACGAGATGCAGAGACTGAGTCCCGGGACTGCCCGGTCGCACCGTGGTGGGATCGGCGCTGTACGCGGCGCCCGAGGCGGCCACTCCCGGAAGCTCCTTGCGCACCATCACGGCGTCCCATTGCTCCGGCGCGACGCCGGCGGAATCCAGGTAGAAGACGTAGTGGTTATTCTCGAAGGTGAAGTCGGTGATGCTGCCAGTTCGCCCTTTGGCCGGCCCGGTCACGATCTCGTATTCAGCGCCGTTCCAGAAGTCCTCAGGCTGTCCGATGCCCCAGGTGTCGTTGTTCCAACTTGTATCCCAAAACGCCTGGGGAATCCGCTGGCCGGTGGTGCCGGCGTCGGCGTGGATGATGCTGCCATACAGGCTCGTCTCGAAACCGGGGTTCTCGATGATGTTTTTTATGATCTGGCCGGCCCCCCAGCGATCTCGCCAACCGAGGACGATGCCAAAAGGCTTGACCTGAGCTACACTCACCTGATCCCGAATCTCGATGGTAGTCAGGCTCGGGTCTACGGCGCTGGTGTGACTGTTGGTTGCGGTGAATGCTTCGGGGTAACCCTGAGCCACAGCCGCTAAACACAGGGTTGCGAGGGCCGAGATCATCGCCAGTCTCAAACGCCTCAATGCAGGAGTCGGGATAACCTTGGCGTTTCGTTTCTGACTCTTGTTCATTTCTGTTTCTCGGAATCTGTTCAGCCGGGGCGGGTCTTGCGCCCGCCTTGGGCACCCGCAAGGGGTGCCCCTACTTTCCATTTAGCGCCGGTGGGCCAGGGGAGTTCCAGGATTGGTGAAAAAGTCAGTGAACACGTTTATTAGTTCAGTATTGGGAGTCGTCGGGTTGTCTTCGTAACAACACTCAATATTGTATAGGTTGTTCATCACGTAGTAGGTCCAATGAAGGTTATTCTCAACAGATAGATCGAGCACATCTCGGATATACGTGTAGCCGCCTTTCACGCTGTTGAAAGTCGAAGGATTGGGTCCCCACTCACCCACAAACATGGGTTCATTGAATCTGGCTTCCAGGTTTAGCTCATACGCCAGGTAGTTCTTATTTCGCGGCATGGTACTGCCATCTTTGGCAGTTTGATTGGCGGCCTCGTCGGGATAATTACCATCATCAGGCATAGCGCCTTCGTTTTGAAGAGCGTATTCCCCTGGATCATAGAAGTGGAAGTCATACATGACATTGTCGTCATTGACCGAGACTTGAAAGGAGGACAGAAGCTCGAGGCTCCAGTCTGCCAGGGGAGACGTGCCGTCGGCCGCGAAGATCCAATTCACCCGTTCGACTATGATCAGATGGTTCTGGTCAACCTGGCGTATCGCATCAACGATTTGCTGAGCGAGAGTCTGCCATTGGGAAGCTGATGATGTAGGATTAGGCTCATTGAGCAAGTCATACGCGGCTATTGTGGGCTCATTGGCGTATCTCTGAGCGATTGCGCGCCAGAGGTTGATGAGCCTGGTCTGATTGCTCGGG
>JBHHXF010000432.1:0-3767 GCA_046756905.1 Anaerolineae bacterium
CACGTACTGTCCGTGGAGCGTGTAAACACCCTCTTGCAGCACGTACACCTCAATCATCGGAACCCGTGGGTCCACGATCCAGTACTCCGGCACGCCGGCCCGCTCATACGCCCAGAACTTGACCACGCGGTCTCTGCGTGCAGTCGAGGGCGACAACACCTCTACCACCAGGTCTGGCGTGCCCTCGAAGGAACTCGCCTCTGGCAGTGGCTGCCGCTCAGCTCGAATGAACAGCACATCCGGCTGGACGGGCCAGGCGATGTCGGGCAGGTGGACCTCGAACGGAGCTGGGATCACAACACCCAGGTGATGCTGGCGAATATACGCCCGCAGAGCAGCGAAAAGCTCACCGACTACGTACTGATGATTGAAGCGGGGTGCGGCTGTCACGTAGAGTACTCCCTCAATGATTTCGTAGCGGCGTCCGTCGTCCGGCAGCCGGAGATAGTCTTCGTAGGCCCACTCGCCCTGGGCCGGCCAGGGCCCGCCCTCTGCCGGCAGGTCAGGCACCTCGTGCCTGGTAACCACGGGGGCTATGATCTCAAGTGTCATGGTTTCAGCTCCTACTCCATCAATGCGGCATCAACCGGATATCAGCTTTCACCTCGCTAGGCTGAGGAATTTCGGTTTGATGGAAGTATAACACGCCCGACAGCGCGGGACAAATGGGCATGAGGCTGCTGGGCCACGTGCCGCCGGCACCAGAACACGGATTCCTCGGATGGGCGGATTCCGATCCGTGAATCCGAGTGATCCGCGTTCTCCCCCGACATCAGACGACCATCCAGAGTGAGAGAATTTCGGCAATTTTCACACTCGACCCGTTGACATAGCCACATCCGATGGTATACTGAAAGCACCCAGAGGTCGGACGCGACCAACGCGCAAGGCCGGCCTCTTTCCTTGAACTTACGACATATCGAGATCCCCCCTATCACGTCGGCAGAGCCCGTTCTGAGCGTGTCGAAGGGCCTATGCATGCCGTGCCTGTGTTGACGGAGGTTCACAATTGAAAACTAGCCACCAACCGTTGCTGTCAAACCTCATTCGCGTTGTGGCCTGGTGTTCTCTCGTCTTGATATTCCTGATCCTGCTCCGGGTAAACAACGACGCCATCTCGCCGGCTGCCGCAGCGTCGAGCATGTCACCCGATCTTGTCCGGTGGCCGGCGGGAGAAGTTGCGGTGATCTCGAGCAGCGACGACGGGGCCGGGGGGGCCTTTGGTGACATCCTGCGGTACAGCAACACCGATTCGGAGACCTCGACGACAGATGGCCGGCCTTCGACTTCCTTGAGCGTCGCCACGGCGTCGCCGACAGTCACACTGACGCCGACCTTTACACCGACCAACACACCGACGGACACGCCAACGCCCACACCCACCGACACACCGACACCGACACCGACACCCACGAACACGCCGACCAACACACCAACGGCGACACCAACCAACACCCCCACACCGACGCCGACCGACATGCCACCGCCCTACATCGAAGAAGTGCATCCGCACCAGGGGACCAACGATGTGCCCAATGACATCACAATCGAAGGCGAGCACTTCATGAACGGGGCAGTCGTGACCCTGGGGACTTCGCCCCCCATCACTTTGGCCCATGTCATCCGCCTGGACACCGAAACGCTGCGCGCCACCATACCCGCCGGCCTCGCCAGCGGCACTTATGACCTGCGAGTCGTCAATCCAGACGGAGAGCGGAGCAACGCGCGCCCCTACACGGTCGTCGATCCGATCACCGAGGATGACCTGTACAGCACCCATTACGAGCTGTACACCGACCCGGTAAGCATCCACGAAGGGGATCAGGTCGGTCTGTACCTCACTGTACATCGCCGGGGGGGCGAGGAGACGCTGGCCAACGTAATTGTCCGTTTCTACAACGGAAACCCGTTCCACGATAGCGTTCCAATCGGGGATGGGCAGGTCTTCCTCCTTGAACCCGATGGCAGCCAAAACACGACTCCCGTGAACTGGGATACCACCGGCCAACACGGATGGCATGTGATCTACGCCGTGATTGATCCTGACCACGAGATCACCGAGACGGTGGAAAGAAACAACATCGTTCGGAGGGAGATCAAAGTCAAAGAGCCGCCGGGTGATAAAACAGCGCCAGTCGTGACGGCTTTCGAGATTAACAGCGGAGCTGAAATGACTCATTCGCCCGATGTCACCCTGGAGGTGCGCGCGAAGGACAACGCCGGCGGCTCCGGCATGGACGCGATGTTCTTCGTGGAGCTCCTGTTCAACCAGGCCGTTCTGCAGTGGGTGCCGGTGCAGGGCTCCGGCTGGCTTCCTTACTCGAGTCACTACAACTGGACGTTGCTGGATAGCGCCGGCATGCACTACCTGCAGGCCTGGGCCGCCGACAGGGCCGGTAACATCTCCCTGTACCCCATGAAGGCACGCATTAACTACGTGCCGGCAACTGACCACGTTGAAGCCAACCAGATCCGTCTCTATCGCCAGGAACTGGCCGCGGGACAACGCCTGAGCGTGACAGTGACGCCCATCAACGGTGACCCCGACCTGTACGTGTGGTCGCCGGACCCCCTCGCCCTACCCTGGTTCAGCATCCTGAGTGGCACAGAGCCGGATCAGGTCAGCTTCGTCGCCGACCAGGATGGCATCTACCAGATCGAGGTCTACGGTTACACGGCTGCCGACTACACCATCAGTATCGAAGTGACGAACGGCGCCACCTTCCAGGGCGATGCAGAAACGGAATCGGGCACAATTACCGGTCCGAACGCCAGCAAGACACCTCGGTCACAGCCGGTGACCGGAGTGAACGACGAGCCGGCCGGCCAGATGGCGGTGCCGGCGGCTGAGATGTGCTTCGACATCGACGGGAACGACCAGGTCGATGTGAGCGATGTTCAAAAAGTCGCGGCAGATTGGCAGCAGGATGCTGGAGCACCTTACGATGTGGATCAGAGCGGTCTCGTCACCGTGCTCGATGTCATGCGGGTGGTTTCCCAGTGGGGCAAGAGCTGCGTATGCCGCGATATCGACGGCGATAACGTCGTGGCTGAGGGCGACCTCAGCCGAATGGCAAGCGAGTGGCGCCAGGATGCCGGCCCGGTGTACGATTTAGACCTCAATGGCCTGGTCAACATCCTGGACCTTATGGAGTTAACGAACAGTTGGGGGCAAACATGCCAGCAAGGGGGGTGATCATCGGAAACCCATAGCGAAATGAACTGGCGTCGTGAGCTTGAGTGAGCCGTGGAAAAGTGTTGTAGCCGTATCACTGACGTGTTGGATGATAGCAACGAGAACGGGCTCCTGTTCTTACAGGAGCCCGTTTGCTATGGTCGCACTTCCCATAGATGGCATTGGTGCGGGCCGGCGTCGTGGCAATGCCCGCGATCTTGCCCACACCCTTGGCGCTGCAGGGACCAGAAGAGACCTCGTCCTGCACCAGAGAATGACGATCTCAGGCGTATAACAAGCGCCGACAGGTGAGGATGTGTCTCGATTTCGAGGCGGTGGGGGGGCATTGTCGTAGCTGACATTGCTTCTGAGACCGCGTTCAACGCCAGAGAAGTAGTCATATCCCCCTGACGCTGGCATCAGAACGCGGATTCCTCGGATGGGCGGATTCTGATCCGCAAATCCGAGTGATCCGCGTTCTTCCTCCCCCTCAACTGCCGCAAGATCCAATCCTGATCCACCGGCAAGTCGTAGACCCGTATGCCGGCGGCGTTGTAGATGGCGTTGGTGGTGGCCGGCGAATTCCGGCTTA
>JBHHXF010000433.1:0-3755 GCA_046756905.1 Anaerolineae bacterium
GGCCTTGAGCAGGGCCTTAAGGAAGGCGCTCAAAGGCAGTTACTGCGCGTGCTCGATCACCGCTTTGGGCCTGTACCCCCAGAAGTGTCAGTACGAATACAAGAGCTTGATGTCACCCAATTGGAGACCCTGGTTGACGTAGCCCTGGAAGTAGACTCTCTCGGAGAGTTCCTGGGACACCTGCCCCATGAAAGCAATGACGGCCAGGGGCCCACATCCGGGGTTAGCACGGACATTTCATGAGCGTTATTGATCAGGTCAAGGAGCGTGTCGACCTCGTCGACGTGGTTTCGGCGTATGTGGCGCTGAAGAAGGCCGGCCAGAACCACAAAGGCCTGTGCCCCTTTCACGCCGAGAAGACGCCGTCGTTCGTGGTTTTCCCGCATACACAGACATGGCACTGCTTCGGGGCGTGCGGCACAGGCGGGGACGTCTTTACGTTCGTCGAGCGGATCGAGGGTGTGGAGTTCGGCGATGCGCTCAAGATGCTGGCCGAGCGGGCCGGCGTCGAACTCGCACCTCGCAGCAAAGCACAAGTCGAACGAGCCGAGGCTCTCGACCGGCTGCGGGAGATCAACGCCACCGCAGCACGCTACTTCCACAACTTGCTCCTCAACAGCCCTGCCGGCCAACGGGCCCGCGACTACCTGCAAAACCGCGGCCTCATGCCAGATGCCTGGGAGACCTTCGAGTTGGGGTACGCGCTGAGTGAGTGGGATGCTCTGATCAACTACCTGACCACGAAACGACACTACACACTGACAGACCTGGCGGCCGCCGGCCTGGTCTCCGAACGGCGGGACGGCTCAGGCTACCTCGACCGTTTCCGTGGCCGGCTCATGTTCCCCATCCGCGACGTGGCCGGCGATGTGATCGGCTTTGGCGCTCGTGCCCTGACCCCCGATGACATGCCCAAGTACCTCAACTCCCCCCAGACCGCCGTCTTCGACAAAAGCCACGTTCTCTACGGCATTGACCGGGCGCGCCAGGCCATTCGCCGGGCAGAACAGGCCGTCATTGTAGAGGGCTACACCGACGTCATCAGTGCTCACACTCGCGGCTTTGAAAACGTTGTGGCCTCTCTGGGAACTGCCCTCACAGAGGCGCAACTGCGCCTGCTGAAGCGCTACACGCGCCGCTTCATCCTGGCCCTGGACGCCGACACGGCCGGCAGCCAGGCAACACTGCGGGGCCTGGAAGTTGCAAGAGAGGCGTTGGATACTGCCGCTGTGCCAGTGCCCACTGCCAGCGGGTATATTCGATATGAAGATCGGCTTGATGCTGAAATTCGAGTCCTTGTTCTGCCGGCCGGCATGGACCCCGATGATCTGATCCGTAGGGATGCCGATGCGTGGCTGAGGCTGACTGAAGTCGCGGAACCGGTCGTCGACTACGTGTTCCAGGCGCAGACGGCTGATCTCGATCTATCCGATCCCAAAGGCAAATCGACGGCTGTGGATCGGCTGTTGCCGGCCATCGCCGAGATTGGCAATCCGGTTGAGCAAAGCCACTACCTTCAACGTCTGGCTCGCCTGGTCCAGGTTGATGAACGCGTCCTCGCCAGCCAGCTTGGTCGCGCATCTCGTCAGCGTCGCCGTCGGTCGGCCCCCCCCGCTTTGCCCACCGAGGCACCTCACTCTGGCCCGCCTGAGCCTCGCACGGCGAGGGATAATCGCTTCGGCACGGAGGAGTATGTGCTCGCTTCCCTGCTGGGCCAGCCATCCCTGTGTTCGTATCTGAGGAAATGTTTCGAGGGTATGGGAACCGCGCCGCTCTGCACTGACGATTTTGCACATGCGGCAAACCGGGAAATCTACAAAGCCTTCGACGAACTCTGGACGTCAGGGCAAGCAGCCGATGCCACAACGATGTGGCACCATTTGAAGACCACACTGAGTCCGGCGCTGAGCAACCACTCGGATTATTTGGTTCAACATAGTACTTCCGAGCCGTCGCTGTCCGATTTGGAGCAGAAAGAGGCTCTCCTGAAGGCGGCGCTGCGGTTGAGGGAACGGGCCCGCCGGCGAGAGATCGAACACCTCCGTTTCATCCTCGAAATCGCTGAAACGAATTCTGATCTAGAGAAAGCTGAACTCCGCGTACGGGAGCGAACGGCAGAGCTTTCACGCCTCCACCGAGCTCTCGCTGGCCAGAACGCCTTCAGCAAGAACTCAAATTAACAATCTTTAGATTGGTGATTTCTACTGTTAGTTCAGGTACTCCCGCAGCTTACGACTGCGCTGTGGATGACGCAGTCGCTGCAGGGCCTCATTCTCTATCTGCCTGATCCGCTCGCGGGTCAGGCCGAACTTCTCGCCAACCTCTTTGAGGGTATAGCTGTGGCCGTCGATCAGGCCATACCGCAGTTCCAGTACTCGCGCTTCTCTGGGGGTTAGTGATGTCAACAGCCTCTCGATATCCTCCCGGAGCAGCTCCAGTGTCGCCTCATCGTCTGGATCCGGGATGTCCTGGGCTTCGATGAACTCGCCTAGCTCGCTGTCTTTCTCCTCGCCGACAGGCTTTTCCAAGGATAGCGGGCGTTGTGAGATTTCGATGATTCGCTCCACCTTGTCTGGGGCCAGCCCCATCTCGGCCGCCAGTTCCTCGACGTTCGGGGCGCGTCCCAGGTCCTGTTCCAGCCGGCGAGATACGCGGTACAGCCGGCGGATGCGGTCATTCATGTGAACCGGCACCCGGATCGTCCGTCCCTGGTCTGCGATGGCGCGTGTGATAGACTGTCTGATCCACCAGGTCGCATAGGTACTAAACTTATGGCCGCGTCGATGGTCGAATTTCTCAACGGCCTTCATCAACCCCATGTTTCCTTCCTGGATCAGGTCTAGAAAAGGCACTCCCTGGCCAACGTACTTCTTCGCCATACTGATTACCAGCCGCGAGTTGGACCGAGTCAATTTCTTGCGGGCTCCCTCGCCAATTTCCATCTGCTGTTGCAATCTCATCTGGTCTCGCGCTGTAAGTTTGTCGGAAGTTGAATCGCTGCTGGCTCGCATCAGCTTTTTCTGGGCTCTCTCCCCTCGCCGCATCGTCCTGGCCAGTTGAATCTCGTCTTCGGCTGTCAGTAGAGGGATGCGGCTGACTTCCTTGAGATAGAGGCTGATGGTATCGTCACTCTCAATGGCATCCAAGAACTCCGATTGAGAAATCTCGGCGTCGGTAGCTTCGGTCTCTCGTTCGATAAGTTCGCCATTGGCTTGGATGTCGATGCCAGCATCCAGCAGGCGCACATACAGATCTTCCAACTGCGCCAAATCTTCTTCGGCCTCGGGGAAAGAATCAAGGATGTCGTCGAACGTCAGAAACCCTCGTTGTTTCCCCTTGGCGACCAGTTGTCGCGCAATATGATCTTGTTTGCCGTCAACCTTGGGCATCGGTCTTCCTCAGTTTAGCAATTACGCGGCTGTATAAACCTAGTGTACCCCTAAATTCGTTTCACGTCAACCCGACCAAGTCGAACCCTGCTCACCTGTGTGAGCGAGTGAGTGCACAACTCGGCGCGGAACTTCGATATTATCGGCGTCGGAGTATAGACGAACGTTGCCTTCGGTGTGAGCTGGCGTTATCAAGCCTGTCCGCGTGGCGTGTTCTGTCATTAATTCTAACATACTTCTATTAAGAAAACTTACTGAAAGTGTTGAGAAGACTTGACTATGATATACTCAATCGCTATAATGCGTTTCACTACCAGACACTTTTCGTGACAATCCTGAGCCGACGAATGGAATTCGCCGTCTGAC
>JBHHXF010000434.1:0-3745 GCA_046756905.1 Anaerolineae bacterium
AACCCACAGGGCGATTGTCTCCCAAGTCAAGACACCTGGCGAAGTTCGGTGCTTGAGTACAGATGACCTAAATTGCTATTCCTTCCACTCGGACCTCCAGCTCCTCTATCATCAACTTCAGGGTATACTCTCCAGGGAGGATCCCGCCGAAGACAACGTTTCCCAGGTCATCCACCATGTCTGTAGCGATTAAGTCCGCCTCTCTAAACAACTGCACCCCTGCCCCGGCCAGGCTCTCCAGTTCTTGGCCTCGTGTTGACAGGAAACCGAGCAATAGCTTCCGCCCTGGCTGCGCAGTGTCCTCCTCCACAGATATCGTGATCGTAATCCCGTTTGCCTCATATGTTTGTAGACCGGTCGGTGTTTCTCCGCGCACGCCCGCGTAGGCCGGCTGAAATGGCACGCCGGCAGCATCCCCCGGAGAAATGAGCTTCGCCACGAGCACTTTGATCTTCTCGAGCGGCGACTCCGCAGGGTAGAAATCTACCTCACGCATGTACTGGCGAAGAACCTGCAATTCCTCCGAACACAGTGGACAGCGCTTTAGGTGAGCGGTAATCGACTGAGACACCTCCGGCGATGTGATTCCGAGATGAAACTCACCGATAACTTCGCTGTCCGGGCAGTCCAGGCGGTAGAGACTGGGCTGAAGGTCAATTTGCATGTGCCTGTAAATCTCAACCTCCCTGGCGCAGTGCTCGCATCGACCTACATGATCAGACACAGCGGGGCCTGCTTCGCCATCAACGTAGGTCAGCAAATCGCCCGGTCGCATCTCTGAGGGGTCAATGCATGGCATGAGCGACTCCTTATCATCAGTTCCACCTCCATGACTCGCGCAACAAACGATTCCCACCACGTATCAGAACAGTCTCAACCAAATGAACGACCAGATTCAGCGTTTTTGTGCATGGCGGGTTCACGAGAGGAAGTTCTCCATCTCGGGATTCCGGCGTAGACGATTCAGAACATTTTGCTTTGCTCTGTAGACTTGCTCAACGCTGGTGAACTTGTTGGGGTACTCGGTGATGATCTGACTTGGCTTGAGAGCCAGAATGAATGAACTATAGATCACGATCTCTTCTGTATCATCTCGAAGCTGTTCTTGGATAAAACGCCAAAGAGCTTCTTTCTGCGCGCCGGCAAGAGCCCGATCTTCCACAGAGTCGCTATGCGTATTCGGATGACTGCGGAGTTCGTCCCAAGCCTCTGCCTGCACCTTTGCTTCCATGAATCTGAGACGATCCACGATCACGCTGTGCACACACATCTGAAGATACCGCAGCAGACTCTTCAAGTCACGAAACCCAACGAATTTGTCAGGCGTCACAGCCCGCCACATCTTCTCGAATGCGCGATTTACGAAGTACTGGATGTCCTCGCCGGCCTGTGGCATCCCACTGTGCTGCTTCACCCAACCTCTCACCAGGTTCTCATACTGGGCATAGACCCCGTTCCATGCCATCTCGTCACGGTCTACAATTGCCCGGCGGAACAGCTCGATACAATAACTTTGGACATAGGCCAGCCGGCGAAAAAACCTCTCCGTCTCTTCGCGACAACGATCGGTGAGAGTGTCCAGTGGCATGCGGTTCAGGCTCTTAGTCGCGACCATTCCTCGGTTGTTCCTCCCTGTGTGATCGGCTTGCGGTCGTGATTGAGTCTGGTAACCAGATATGAAGCGGTGGCTGAGCACCCCTGGGTGGGAGAACAGCGTTCAGACTTGCCTGACCACTGCGAGACAATCAGGCCGGCTCCGGTCCGCGCAGGTTCACCCGGTTGGGGAAGGGTACAATGGGGGATGCCCGGACTCTGGATACTAGTATATCACAGAGCGATCACCCGAGTCAATGTGTGATCTCTTGATCGCCGAAGATCTCCTGACCGAGGCGAATCGGGCGACGTATCACGTCTTCAGGGGTCAGGAGGCCCAGAGCGAATCCGTCCATCCAAGTGATCCGTGTTCTTTGCCAGGCTAACCCACCACGAAGTTCACCCGATACCGGCCGGCCCCCACCGCCCGCCAACTGGTGATGCGAAAGTTCTCGATCTCGCCGGTGTTGGTCACGTGAGTCCCAAAACACGCCCGGCGGTCGAATTCGCCGAGCCAAACGACGCGCACCGGATCGGCTTCGGCCGGCGCCTGGTCCAGGTTGGGCAGGTGGCCGGCCTCCGCACGCGGCACAAAGTCGATCACCGCATCCGCCGCCTCGGCGATCCAGCCCTCGATAGTCGCTTTCGTCCAGGTGATGTCCTCGTCCGTCAGCTCGCCGGCGAAGTCGAACTCAAACACGCACTTGCGGCTCTTGAGCCGCGAAACGTGGTTCTTCATGCCGGGCAGACGCCGTGACAGCGCTGCCGTCAGCAGATGTTCCGCCGAGTGGAGGGGTGGATAGGCGTCAACGGCTCCCATTGATGTGTATGCTCCTTATGCGAGACCCTCAGTCACCCTTGCGAAGGTTTCGAATAGCTTTGCCGATAAAGCGCGTCTCGTCTTGCGAGGACACTGCCGGACCAGAATCTGCTCGTGAACCTTCGCAAGGGTTCGTAGGGTCTGGCTCGACACGCCCCCAACGGGTCATCAGGCAGTAGTCGATGACCTTGGGGAAGTAGCTCTTGATGGCCGGCAGCTTCACCTCGGAGCCGGCCAGCGCGCGTTCGGTGTTCGTCCGGTCGAACGCCTTGGGTGCGGCCATCTGCGGGATGAAATGGCTCAACGCGCCCAGCACCTGCGCCTGGCGCGTCTCGCCGGCGGCATCGGCGCGCTCGCGCATGGCATCGAAAGTCTCCAGGTCCACGATGTCGGGCCGGCGCAGTGGCCCCTCCCGCGTGCGGTATAGCGACTGCTCCAGGCACTCAACTGCGAAGTCAACCAACTCACCTAGCGTCAGGGAGTACTCGCGGCCGGCCACCAGGTGATAGGTCTCCCCCGGCACAAACCCCTCATCCACCAGGTACACCAGCGCATCCACCAGCCAATCGACAGGGATCAGATCCACGGGGCCGTCGGGGTCGCCGGGCAGGGCCGGCAGCAGACTGCGCCCTGAGCCTGTCGAGGGGTTGGTGTCGAACAGCCGCAGGGTCTGGTGCAGGAAATTGAACTGACGCACGTGCCCCGTGCGAGAGTCGCCTACCAGACTGCTGGAGCGGTAGATGGCGATGGGCAAATCACTCATCAGGCCCCGCAAGTAGACCTCGGCCTCGTACTTGGATTGTTCGTAGGCGTTGACGAAGCCGGCGCTGTGGATCAACTCATCTTCGTAGATGACGCCGGTGCGCCGGCCCGCCACGTGGGCCGTGCTGACGTGAGCCACCCGCTGGACGCGCGGCCAACGCCGCACCTGGTCCGTCAGGTTCACAACCCCCAGCAAGTTGACTGCCCGTGCCTCCTCCAGCGAGCGCCCGAAGTTGATGTCCGTGGCGCAGTGAATGACGTCGGTGACCTCGCGGGCCAGAACGGTCGCGACATGCGGCTCCAGGCCCAGATCGCGTACCGTGACGTCGCCTCGCACCGGTGTGATGTTGCCGGCTTCAGAGCTATCGAGTCGAAGAATCTCGAGAAGATCCAGGAAGCGGTGACTCAGCGTTTCGGAGGAATTGGCCCGGATCATCGCGAACACCCGCACGAAGTCCGCGCCGGCATACCGCCGCAGCACTTCGCTCCCGACCAGCCCGGTAGCCCCGGTGAGAAAAACAACCCGCTCACTCATCGCCTACCACCCATCCACCCATCTAGCCATCTCAC
>JBHHXF010000435.1:0-3732 GCA_046756905.1 Anaerolineae bacterium
CCATGATCTCCGGAAACTCCGCCTCCCAGTCGAAGATGTTGAGGCGGTACATCTCCTCCTCGTCCAGCAGGCTCATCTGCCGGCCATCGTAGAAATCCGGCCCGATGAGCGAGTTGCCGCACTTGATGTTGTGCTCCAGGTCCGGCAAGGCGCGCTCCCGCAGGAACGAGAGCTGGGTGCTCAGGCTCTGCTCCGTCTCCCCCTCCAGCACCTTCAGCAGCAGCGACAGCTTCGTCACCTCCACCGCCTGGGGGTCGATGTCCACGCCGTAGATGTTGTTCAGCAGGATGCGCTTGCGCTCGGCGGTGGTCAGTTGCCAGTCGCCGGCCGCCGTCTGGTACAGGCGCGGGGTGCGGCGCGTGGCCCACTTCCGGGGATCATCCTGGATGTACTGGTCGCGGTGCCAGTCCAGCAGGAACTGGTAGGCCCCCAGCAGGAAGGAGCCGGAGCCGCAGGCGGGGTCCAGAATCCGCAGCCGGCTCACGGCGCCGCGCGGGCCGGCCTTCTTGCCCTCCACCAACTGGCCCACCGTCTGCTTTACGATGTAGTCCACGATGTAGGTGGGGGTGTAGTAGACGCCGCCGGCCTTCTTCACCTCCGGCTTGTCCTCCACCACGGCGCGGTGGGCCGGCGTCAGGCGGATCACCTTGCCCAGGAACTGCTCGTACACCTGGCCCAGGATGTCCGCCGGCAGCACCGAGAACTCGTAGGGGCTGTCGGGGTAGTAGAGGTGCTTGAAGACGTCCTTCAGCACCTTGTCGTCGATGCTCAGGCCGGGCGTGAGGCTGTCCAGGGAGTCGGCGGGCCGGCCCTTTTCCGACTTGAAGTGGAACAGGCCGGCGTTGTAGCGGTCGTCGGCCTGGCGGAAGAGGTAGAGCAACCGCTGGTAGACGTCGGTGCCGTTTTGCAGGGCCATCAACTGAGCGTACGGCTCGATGCCCCGATCCTCGCAGATGCGCAGGAAGATGATGCGGTCGATGGTCCGCTGGACGGCGAAGTTGAGCTCCCGCTGGCTCAACCGGGGGTTGCGCAGGGCGATGTTGCGGGCCAGGAGATCGCGCCAGCGCTCGATCTCCTGCAGGAAAGCGGCGTCCACCTCGGCCGTGCCGCGCTTGGCCTTGTGGGACTCCACGTACTTGTCGAAGGAGCCCTTGAGGATGGCGTCGCGGGAGAAGATGCCGGCGATCTCGTCCCAGCGCGCGGGGTAGTCGGTGTAGGTCAGGTAAATGGTGCGGGCGGCGGCAGGTTTGTCAGTCCTGGCCGGTTTGGGCCGGCAGTCGTAGACCGCGAACTCCTCGAAGTCGGTCAGGATGCTCAGGGGCAGCTTGGCGCTCCAGGCGTAGCGCCGCAGTTGGTAGGCCGGGTGGACGTCGCCCTTGATGTCGATGGACGGCTTCTTGGCCTCCACGAAGAACTTGCGGACGCCGCCGATGCGAAAGCAGTAGTCCGGCGCTTTGGTAGCGCGGCCCATTCGCAGCGTGTCCTCGTGGACTACCTCTTTGTAGGCTTCGGCGTAGCCCTGCTCGTTGTCCACGTCCCAGCCCAGGGCCTTGAAGAAGGGGTCGATGAACTCCTGGCGGACCTGGGCCTCCTTGTACTGGCCGGCCTTGTAGGCCTCCAGGTTGCGGTCGAAACGTTCGACTAATTCGAGGACTTTCGTAGGTGCGGTCAAAGTTTCTCCCCCTGACCCATTCTTGAAGCTCCAGCAACCAAACAGCTAACTGTAGTTTCGATTATACGAGTTTGCAGGAACCGGTCAAAACGTTGATTCGATCAATCCTGGCCTTCGTTGTTATTTGCCGCAATTTCTCAAGAAGGAGGGGCGAGGCATGTCGGATTGAAGATGTAGAAAGAGAATAGCCGCAGGTGTTGAGTTCACCTGGTCAGGAGCGGCAGCAGACGGTGTTCATCGTCGTTCACAATGACTTTCTTCGGCCCCTCCCGGTCAAAGAACCAGTTGGCGATCACGTCCCGATACCGTACGCCCTCAAACGTCAACTCGAAAAACGGAAATCGGCTTATAGAGCCATGAATGCCCTGGTCCGCGCTGGCGGCCGCCGGCACGTATCTCACCGAGCGCCTGACCAGTTGCTTGTACAACCGAAGTTGCTGCTCGGTCAATCGGTCGAGCCGCATGACGACCGGATCAGATTGATCGATGAACACAAACACGTCGTGATCCAGGAAAGGCAGCAGGTTCTCTCCGTAACATGATTGGAATTGGCCACGCCCTTGCACGCAGGATGCGTCGTGCAGCGGGTGCCACAGGGCAAAAACCTCTTCGATGAGTTCTGGTGGCTCAGGCTCGATTCCGAGATCGTACTCATGCAGGTTGGCGATGGGCCACAGACTATCTGCCAGCCCTTTCAGGTTGACCGTGGCCGGCAGCAACTGGCCCACGAAATCCAGGTTGTGCTGCACCCCGGCCGAGCCGGCGGAGGAGCCAGCCAACAACACGTTCTCGGCCGTGCGCAAGGACTTGCCGCCGGTCGCGCTGCCGTCTAGCAAAGACAGAATGACAGCTTCAACAATAGCCTTGCCTTTGAAGTAGTAGCCGCCGGTTGCTTCCGAAGCGTCGTTCGTGCCGCTCCACAAGTCAGAACTGCAGTACCACACGTACACGTGGTTGAAGTCGAAGAAATCTGGGTTCAGGTCCGGGTTGTGGTGGGTGATGCCATAGAAGCTCGGCTGCGCATTCTCCGAAGACATGCGCTCAGGATACTGCTCTTGCCGCTGCCGGCAGGCTTCCACGCTGGGACAGGAGCCGCCGCCCTCCAGATAGATGATCCAGTTGTCCGCGTTATCGCCGATGCCGGGTCTGAAGTAGTAAACAGCCGGCGTGCCGTCATTGCAGAGGGCCTGGGGGTAGTCCGGCGCCAACCAGACCTCGACGATTTCCCGCTCCGGGTTCTGAGCAGGGGAGATGTCCGCGGCTTGGAGGCCGGCCGGCGCCCCACACCTGGTCGAAAACAGCGCCATCCCCATGCACAGCAGTCCCCATCGGATAGTTGAACGTGAGGCCAGCTTGTTCGCTCTCAGCATGGTATGTCCCCCCTTTCTTCTCGCTCTGCTCAGGATAAGCACCCTGAGTAGCACAAACGAAGTGCAGCGCGTATCGAAGGGTGTGCATCTGCGCGATTTGTTCCCGTTTGCCGCATCCTTCGATACGCCTTCGCTCCGCTACGGCTACTCAGGATGCTAACTGATGCTAACCTTGTTGCTTTATGTTAATGCATTATTGTCAAAGTAGTTACTTCGTCTACAAGATGCAGACACCAGAGATTTCCTGGTTAGCGCCGGCGCGGATTCTTCAGACCCGTGGTAAGCTTGTTGCGCACTTCGCGCTTCACGCGAGCCGCCAGAACGTCGTCGTGTTCAGCCAGGAAAGCGCGCACAGCATCGGGATCATGGACGACCAGCTCGCGCAGCGCCCACGACATGGCCTTGACCACCATGTCATCGTGATCATCCACCAGCAGCCGGCACACCGCCAGCGTGCGCGGAACATCCCCCGTGCCGCCGCGAGACCGCATGTTGAGCGCCACTGTGCTGACCAGGGCTGCGCGTCGCCACCAATGATCCTCGGAGCCGGCCCAGCGGTGGATCAACTCGTCCGGCACCTGCCCGTCGAGCCAGGCCGGCCCTGCCAGCGTGCGCGCAAAGGCGTCAACCGATGACCAACTGTTGATGCCCCGCCCGAATTCTTTGATCTCGGCCGCTCCCATGCTGCGA
>JBHHXF010000436.1:0-3730 GCA_046756905.1 Anaerolineae bacterium
CCTGCTTCCAGTCGTGAAGCGCCTGCCGGTGGGTGCTGAAGGCGATCTTCGCCATCGGGGGGAGTTCGTCGGGACCAAAGCGCCCGACTTCGGCGACTGAAATCCAATCCGCGAAGGCGGATTTCGCAAGGGTTGCCGCGAATTCATTCGCCAGGCGCCAAGAGGCTGAGCATTCCCCCCCCGCCTACACATCGAGGTTACGGACATCCTTGGCGTGGGTCTGAATGAAGCGCTTACGCGGTGCAACTTTCGACCCCATGAGAATCTCAAAGGTGCGGTCGGCTTCCGCGGCGTCTTCGATAGTGACCTGGAGCATCGTCCGGGCTTCTGGATCCATCGTCGTGTCCCACAACTGGTCCGGGTTCATTTCGCCCAGACCTTTGTAGCGTTGGATGGTTGGGTTGGAGTCTCGCAGTTCTTTCAGCAATCTCTCCTTGTCGGCCTCGCTGTAGATCCACTGGTGTTTGCTGTTGGCCGAGATGCGGTACAGCGGCGGCTGGGCAATATACAGATGCCCTTCCTCGATCAAATCCCGCATGTAGCGGAAGAAGAAAGTGAGGAGCAGCGTGCGGATGTGGCTGCCGTCGACGTCAGCATCGCACATCACGATTACGCGACCGTAGCGCAGGTTCTCGACGTTGAAGTCGTCCCCGACGCCGGCCCCGATGGCAGCGATGAGGGCCTGAACTTCCCTGTTGCTCAGGATTTTGCCCAGTCGCGCTTTCTCGACGTTGAGAATCTTGCCACGCAGCGGCAGAATGGCCTGGAAGCGCCGGTCACGGCCTTGCTTGGCCGAGCCGCCGGCGGAGTCGCCCTCGACTATGTACAACTCAGCCTGGTCCGGGTCTGTCTCTGAGCAGTCCGCCAGTTTGCCCGGCAGCGTCGAAGTCTCCAGCGCGCTCTTGCGGATCACGAGGTCGCGCGCTTTGCGCGCTGCCGCCCGCGCCCGCGCGGCCGTCTGGGCCTTTTCGATCACTGCCTTTGCCTGGCGGGGGTTCTCTTCCAGCCACTGGGCCAGTGCATCGGCCACGACGCTTTCGACCTGGAACCGAACCTCGGCGTTGCCGAGTTTGATCTTCGTCTGGCTCTCAAACTGAGGATCAGCCAGTTTCACGCTCAGCACGCCAGTGAGTCCCTCGCGAGCGTCGTCACCCGACAGGTTGCCGTCGTTATCCTTCAACAGACCCTGCTTGCGGGCGTAGTCGTTGATCGTGCGGGTGATTGCGGAGCGAAATCCCGTGAGATGGGTTCCCCCCTCGATGGTGTTGATGTTGTTCGCGAATGCGTACACGGTTTCGGCGTAGCCATCGGTCCACTGTAGCGCGACTTCGACCAGCGTTCCTTCGACATCACGTCCTACGTAGAAGGGCTTGTCGTGGAGGACATCCCGGTCCCGCGTCAGGTATCTCACGAAGGATGTGATGCCGCCCTCGAAATAGAAGGACATCTCTCGGTCATCTTTTCGCTCATCGACGAAGACGATGGTGAGACCTCGGGTCAGGAATGCCATCTCTCGGAAACGCTGAATCAGGACGTCGTAGTGATAATCCAATTCGCCAAAGATTTCCAGGTCGGGCATAAACGTGGTGGTTGTTCCTGTTCCGGTCGCCTCGTGCGCCTGCTCCACGGGGCTTACCGGGACGCCGCGCTCATACCGCTGTCGCCAAAGGATGCCTTCGCGCCTGACTTCCACGACGCACCACTCGGACAGGGCGTTGACGGCCGAGACGCCGACGCCGTGCAGCCCGGAGGCGACTTTGTAGCCCTCGCCGCCGAATTTGCCGCCGGCATGGAGCGTGGTCATCACCACTTCCAACGCGCTCTTGTTGGTCTCCTCGTGCAGGTCGACGGGGATGCCGCGCCCGTCGTCCGTGACCGTTACAGAGTGATCGGGGTGAATCGTGATTGTGATCCGGTCAGCGTAGCCGGCCAGCGCCTCATCGACGGAGTTGTCCACCACTTCGTACACCAGGTGGTGCAGGCCGCGGACATCGGTGGAACCGACGTACATGCCGGGCCGGCGTCGAACAGCTTCCAGGCCTTCCAAAACCTGGATGTCGCTGGCGTCGTAGTGGAGTGGCGTTTCTGGCTGTTCAACTTTGTCGCGTGCCACGATAACCTCTCGGATCAGGAGTTTGCCTCGAACTGTTCAATTCGCTTCAGTATGTCGCGCCGGTGCATCAGATCGTGAATGCCCAGCGCCCGGAAGAGCTGCTCGACCGTCATTTCTCCCCAGCCCGGATGTTCCAGGGTGTAGGCTAGCTTCTCGGCCGATAGGCCCTGCAGCGTCTCCAGCGTTTTTTCGCGCACGCGGTGCAGAGCCTGGACCGCCTCGGACGCCGGCCTGTCCGCGCGCTGCGCTACCTGTTCGATGTTCCAGGTGTCCATGTCGAAGTCATCCATGAGGACGGGGTCGCCGGCCAGCGCTCGCTCCGCCAGTTCCACGTTCGCTTGCTCTCCGATCCCGACATGGTGCAGAATCTCGCGGATTGACCACGCCTGATCGGTTGACCAGGCCATCTGCTCTTCGGTCAATCCTTCAACAGCCTCCAACAACTGCCGGCGCGCCTGGGTGAGTTTCTTGATTATGCGGTCCGTATCGGCCATGAAGATCTACCTTCCGTGAAACTGGGTATTGGGTATTGGATATTGGGTATTGGATATTGGAAATTCGAGATTGAGTTACCAGGCGAAGACGACAATACCCAATATCCAATATCCAATACCCAATCTCTAATCCCCAATCTCCAACCTCTGTTCCTGCCAGCGTTGGTATCGGTCGCGATAGAATAACAGGCTGGCTGCCACCAGGCCGCTGCCGATGAAGGCGTTGCCGGCGATCCCGATGATCATCCCGATAGGATTCGCCTGGCCCAGGCGTTGCCAGACCAGGGCAAGGCCCTGGGTCAACACGATGATCAGGATAACCAGCACCAATGCCGACCAGAAATTGCGCGCGACGACGTTGGCGCTGTTCCAGATAGCCCGGATTGGACCTACGCGGTTGACCATGATGGCGTAGACGACGAAGTATAGATACAGCCCGAGCCAGATAATGGCCATGTAGAAGACTCCCGCCAGAAACGACACAGCCGCGCTGCTGACGAAGGTCAACAGACTGAGCAAGAACGAAAATGGCACTGCCAGTGCTATGGCGAAGAAGAGGATCAACAGCAGCAGTGCAACCACACGCACCCACAGGGTACCGGCCCGGTTCAGCAATGCCACACTCTCGATACGCTCCTCCTCAACTCCCTGGAGTATGAGCGTCAAGTACAGGCATCCAATGGCCAGGCCGGCTAGCATCAGCAGCGCCCCCGCTCCGGCCAAGACCAGCCAACTACGTATTTCGATGATGCCGGCGTTGCCTGAGTCGCCGCCGGCCATCAGACTTGGGACCCCTAGCACGGTGGCAGACAGCAAGGAGAAGAGGTTCGACCGCTGTCCCAGCGTGGCGAGCATCTCTTGCACTACTTTGAAATCGACCGGGCCTTGCGGCATTGTTGCCGGCATGGATTGGGCGAGGAACTGTTCGATCTGTTTGAACAGCGGAGCGACGGACAGTCGCGGACCTCGCCAGTACCAGAGGTCCAGCAGCACTGGGATGGCTACGACCCACGGCCGTTCGGCGATCAGGTTAAGGCCGGCGGATAGGCTGTCGATGACGCCGAGGCGGTTCTCTTCCACGTGTGTAATTCTAGCACAGATTGGGGTGGCTGAGAAGCCGGCG
>JBHHXF010000437.1:0-3724 GCA_046756905.1 Anaerolineae bacterium
ACTCGTCCGAGTGGCTTGTACTGCTCCACCCACAAGCGCACCAGGTCTACTTTGTACTCGTACCTCGGCGGCTCGCCGCGCAGCTCACGGACGATGTCGCGCTCCGCCAGCCGGCGCAGCGCAGCGCGCACGTCGCGTACTTCGAGCACCACGCCCCGCTCCGCCAGCAACTCGGCGAGCTGGGCGGCCGTCACCGTCGGCTCCCGCGCCAGCAACCGCGTGAGTGATGCCAGGGTGAGCCGCTCGTGCTCGCTCGACTGCTCCCACAGGAAGGCGAAGTGGGCCTCCCCCAGCTCCACCATCTCCCCCAGGGCATCGTTCACGTCCTGGATGGTCACGTATCCCCGCGCCTCCCGATTGGCGCGATTCACCAGGGCATGGCAGATCAGTTGCAGGAAGTAGGGGTGGCCGGCTGTCACCCGCAGCATCTTGTCCAGCGCCAGGTCGTCGTACAGCAGACCGTACTCGGCCACCGGCTCGACGATCAGGGCGTGCGCCGCTGCTTCGTCCAGGAAGGTGACGCGCTTGTAGAGGGCGATGTTGAACAGGATGGACCAGTAGTCGGCGCTGAGCTCCTCGAGCCGATGAGTGCCCACGAAGATGAAGCCCAGGTCCCCGCCGTGCTGCATCAGGTGGCGCAAGTAGGGGAAAATGGTGGGTTCCAGCTTGCCCGAGGCCACCCGCATTTCCAGCTCTTCGAACTCGTCGAACAGCAGCAGCAGTTGCCGGCGGCCGATGGCGTCGAAAACCGCCGGCAGGAAGGTTCGCTGGAAGTATCCGGTAGGGCGCGCCGCGAAGTCCTCCGGCTCCGGCTCCTCCAGATCGATGCCCTGGTCGGCCAGGTCGTCGACGATGGCCAGGGAGAGGTCGTAGAAGAAATTAGCCATGCCGGGGTCAATGCCCAGGGACTGGCCGTCGAGGTACACCGGGAAGTAGTCCTCGTCCAGGCGCGCCGGGAGTTGCTGCAGGAAGGAGGTCTTGCCCATGCGCCGCTGGCCGACGAGGACCAGGATGTTCTGGCGGGCGAGGCCACTCATGTTCTCCCCGATGAACTGGAACAGGTCATCGCGACCGAAGAAGATCGGGGAGCCGGGCCGCAGGGGCGTGCCGGGGGCGTAGGGGTTGGGTATCGGCTGGAACTCGGCGGCGGGCCGCAGCAACTGTACGAGATCGGCGAAGGGCAGGCTCTTGCCGCTGCGCTCGCGGTCGTCAAAGGTGATGGTGAACTCGGCGCGGAGGTGGTCAGCCGACGAAGCCAACGAGACGGGTAGCTCGACGAGGGCGGAGCGGCCGGCGGGGAGGATGTCGAAGTGGGTGGTGCCGTCGGCCACTGTGTAGCCCTGGCCGGGGAGGAGGGTGACGGAGACGTTGGAGGCCGGGCTGCGACCGGTGTTGGTAAGCTCCAGGGAGAGGGTGGCCTGATCCAGGGTCCACAATTGACGGGTTCTGAGGGACACCTCGATCTGGGCACGACCCTGGAGATCCTCAAGTGTGTTGGTGGTCACCGCCAGCCAGTTGGCGACAATGCGGGTGAAGATGTTCAACTCAGGCTGAGTCAGCGTGTTTCGGAACTGGCGGTCGAGGCGACCCAGGGCTTCGATGGCCTGGGCCAGGTAGGCCACTTTGTCCTCGATGGTGTCCACCCGCTCGAAGTTGTGCAGCGTGTGTGCTACGTCGCCCAGATCAGTCAGGGCTGCGGCTGCTGGGGCCAGAATTGAGTCAGGCTGGGCCAGGGTCTCTCCGACCCCGCCCAGTCGCGGCCGCAGGGTGACGATGCGGGAGACGGTGTTGGCGCCCAGGGCGTCCACGCCCAGTTCACATAGGATGGCCACGGCATTCATCGGCCCAACTCGCGAGCCATCCAACTGCTCGATGGCCCCCACCACCGTCCGCAGGCCCTCGGCGGCCACCTCAGGCCGGCTGACGATCAGGTTCAAGCCTTCGCTCAGGTCGGCGATGGCCGATTCTCTGGCCTCGCGAGCCAGGCCAGGCAGGTAGGCCAGCAGGGCCGGATCATCGCGGGCCAGTGAGTGGAGTATCATCACAGCTTCGCCCCGGCTGGCGCGCAACTGTTTCAGCAAAGCTTCTGCCTGCCCGACCGGGGAGAGACTGTAGGCCCGCTGCCGGCGATAGAACAGCGTGCCCAGGACCGGGATCGCCAGGATGAGTGCACCCAATGCGACACGCAGGCCGTAGTACCTGTACCACGGCTGAGTCGGGATGGCGAGGGGTCCGGGTGCGTCGTTCGTGGTCGCCTGAGTAACCCCATCATCGTAGACGAAACGGAACCGGCTGTCCCGCCCCGAGTCCCAGGTGTCGAAGGGGTCCGGTATCGACCAGTTCAGAAGGCCGCTGCCGTTCTCCAGAGCCAGTTCCTGGTCGGCACGCCAGATCTTCTGTGACGGGTCCCAGAATTCCAGCGTGACACGAACTTCCTCCTCGTCCGGGTCATGGACGCGCACGCTGTAGACGTAGCCTCCGCCGACCGGCGTCACGCGGGGCGCAGACAGCCATGGAACCTGGTTCAGCGCCAATCCGTAGGCCAGCACCTGACCGTCTTCCATGCCGACCAGCAATTCCTGCTCGCCGTCGCCATTGAGGTCGGCGGTGTAGAAGGCGTTTATCCGCTCTGGCCCTTTCCCCTGCCAGATGAGCTCGCCCTCGGCGTCCATCAGGTAGATGTCGCCTTTGACGGTCCCCACGGCCAGATCGGCCGGCACGTGCTGCGATGGCTCAGCCACACATCCCGTCCCCAGGCCAGGCGAGTAGACGGTGCCCGACACCTCGTCCAGCGCATACGACCAGGTCTCCGCACCCGTGGCATCGAGGCGGTAGATGCGCTGGTCGGTGCCTGCAATCACGCCATCCTTCAAGGTGACATCAATGAGCCGCTCGGCCTGGGTGTCGGTACGCCAGACGATGGTCCCATCCTCGATTTGCAGCCGGTAGACGTTGTCGCCGGACCTGGCGATGACATCAGCCTGCCCATCGTGGTCCGGGCCGGCGGTGGACAGCCAGGTCACAGCCTGTCCCACATCTTGTTCCCAGAGCGGCCGTCCCTGGTCGTCAAGCCGGACGACGCGACCGTCTTTCAGCCCCACGATCATGCCGGCCGTATCTTCCGAGGTGCTCACGGTCAGTACGGCCCGGTCGAAAGCATAGGCCCAACGCAGCGCGCCATCGTCGGGGTCGAGCAACATGGCCTGCCCGCCCTCCAACCCGACACCGATGCTTGCCCTGAGCATGGCGGCGTCCTGTAGGGGCGAGGCAGGTCGGACTGAAGGTTCATGAGTACTAGAACTTGCTCTCCGACCTGCCTCGCCCCTACCTCGACCTGCCTCGCCCCTACTCCGACCTGCCTCGCCCCTACCCTGTTGACGAAGGGTCGAACGGCCGGCCGCCGGCCCCTGCCGCCATTGGACGGCCCACGCCCGAGTGTCGAATGTCCGCTGCCATATGGGAGTCCCATCGCCGGCCAGTAGGTCGAGGTGACGACCGGCGTGAACGAGAATCTCGCCTGGGGCGCCGGCACTCACGGCGTCCACAACCTCAGCAGCGGCGACCTGCCAGATTAGCGCGCCATCTTTGTCGAGCAGGGTGACTTTCTTATCGCGCCCGCCGACGATCACCTCCGACCGGCCGTCCCCATCCAGATCGCAGGCCGAGAGTCCGGTCACGGCGCCACGGGTGGCATAGGCCCAGCGGAGCCGGGTCGCCGTCGTCC
>JBHHXF010000438.1:0-3723 GCA_046756905.1 Anaerolineae bacterium
GTACAAAGGGCGAGAAGTCCCGGTCGGCATGGAGCAGCGGGACGTGATGCTGCATGCACCAGGTGGCAATCAGGCAATCCATGGTCTTGCGCACGGTGATTCCTCGCCGGCGCAACTGCCGGTAGTACAGCGCACTCTGGCGAGCGATCGCTTCACCCACCAACGGCGCCACCTGATACGCCGCGAATGCGGCTTCCACCCGCGCCACATCCTTTTCATCCCTGACACCCTGCAAGAGCTCTGCCAGGATCAGGTCGCCGATAATCAGTTCTTCATGACCAACTAACTCTTTGAGTCGAGCAACTTGCCGCGTCGCGCGACCGCGGAAGAAGTCAATCCACACCGAGGTATCAACTAGAACCGGCATCGTAATCTGTCCCCTCCTCGGCCACCCGCCGCACGGTCCGTAGCGAATCCAGGTCCCCCTCCCAGGTAACGGCGCCTTCCAGCGCCAGGACTGCTCGTTGACGCTCCAGTCGTACCAGCATCCGCAACGCCTTATCGATCACCCCTCGCTTGGTCTTGATGCCGGTCAACTGCATAGCCTCAGCCATCAATGTGTCGTCAATGACGACATTAGTGCGCATCACCAGCTCCTTTCCCATAATGTGTATGCCTTGCGCGAATTATACACATCAGATGATCGAGAGTCAATGTTTGCCCCGTAGGGTCCCTCGGATCAACTTGATTCCCACAGGGTGAGCGTGTACAATGTCCTTCAGAATGTGAAGCCTCGGCGAGGCGAGCAATGAATTGCCCGCCTGTTATTGCGAAACCCGTTGAAACGGGTTGCTGTCGTTCCAGAATAGTGCGTTTCAACGCACTTCGCAGTGTCAGGCGGCGAATTCATTCGTCGACTCGGCGGCTCGGTGGCAGGCTGAGTAGTAGCCCACCTAGAACTATGAATGGAATGGTGCAAATGCGAAATGGTCATACGGTGTCGATGGAGTTTCACGTCTCGCGGCAGGCGCGGGATCGCTATCGGTTTGACGAAACGCTGTTCTCCCTGAGCGGAAATGTGATCCTTGCCAATTTCCATGCGGCGCGGGTGCTGGCTCAGCGCATGAACGAACAGCGCGATCTGGTCAGCTTCCCGGAGCAGGCAGTGAAGGCCGGCCAGATCAATGCCATGGGGCTGATCGACGAAATCCTGCACCTGGTCGTTGGGGCCTATCGCGAGCAGGAAGACCCGTCCGTCATGCGAGAGGCACTGATCTGGCTGGAAGCAGAACTGGGGAGCGACGCCGTTGACGCGACCCTGCGCCGGTTCGTGGATGCGTTTCCGCCGTCGGCCGTCTATCGCGGGGAGATAGAGCCGGAGGTGTACCTGGCCGGCGAGACGGCCGGCGTCCCCAACCGCCAGCTCGCCCTGGAAGAGCTGTTGATGCTGTGGCTCGCCAACACGAACCCCGCCTTCTCGCCCTTCGCGGAGTTGTTCGACGACACAGCGCTCGAAAAAGAGAGCGCCTACCCGCAGATCGTCGCCGGCCTACACGCGTTCTTCGACGCCCAGCCACCTTTCGGGCCGAAACGCGAGAATCTGGTGGAAATGTTGCGCGAGCCGGCCATCGCCGTACCGCACTCGCTGTCGGGACAGTTGGAGTACATCCGGGAACAATGGGGCTATCTGCTGGGGAAGTACCTCTACCGCTTGCTGCGCGGGCTGGACCTGGTGGCGGAGGAGGCAAAGATGGGGTTTGTGGGGGCGGGGCCGGCCCAGGTTTACGAGTTTGCCGGCCTGGAGCTGGAGCCGGAACACTTCAGCCCCGACCTGGACTGGATGCCCCAGTTGGTGCTGATTGCCAAGAACACCTACGTGTGGCTGGATCAACTCTCGAAGAAGTACCAACGGGCCATCACCCGGCTGGACCAGATTCCCGACCGCGAACTGGATACGCTGGCGCGATGGGGTTTCACCGGCCTGTGGCTCATCGGGCTGTGGGAGCGCAGCCCGGCATCGCGGCGAATCAAGCAGATGATGGGCAATCCAGAGGCCGTCGCTTCGGCCTACTCGCTGTTCGACTACGAAATCGCGGCTGACCTGGGGGGAGAGGAGGCTTTCCAAAAGCTGCGCGATCGAGCCTGGGAGCGGGGCATTCGCCTGGCCAGCGACATGGTTCCCAACCACATGGGCATCGATTCGAGATGGGTGATGGAGCATCCTGACTGGTTCATCTCTGTGGACCGCAGCCCCTTCCCCATCTACCGTTTTACCGGACCGGACCTGTCCTGGGACGACCGGGTGGGCATCTACGTGGAGGACCATTACTTCGACCGCACCGATGCCGCCGTGGTGTTCAAACGAGTGGATCGCTGGACGGGCGAGGAGCGATACATCTACCACGGCAACGACGGTACCAGCATGCCCTGGAACGACACGGCCCAGTTGAACTTCCTCAACCCCGAAGTGCGCGAAGCGGTCATCCAGACGATTTTGCACGTGGCCCGCAAGTTCTCGGTCATCCGTTTCGATGCGGCCATGACCCTGGCCAAGAAGCACTACCAGCGCTTGTGGTTCCCCGAACCGGGGGCCGGCGGGGCGATCCCGTCGCGGGCAGAACACGGCCTGACGAAAGAACAGTTCGACGCCGCGATGCCCGTGGAGTTCTGGCGCGAGGTAGTGGATCGCGTGGCGGCCGAAGTGCCGGATACGCTCCTGCTGGCCGAAGCGTTCTGGCTGATGGAAGGGTATTTTGTGCGCACTCTCGGCATGCACCGCGTGTACAACAGCGCGTTCATGAACATGCTCAAGACGGAGGATAACGCCGGCTATCGCTCCGTAATGAAAAAGACCCTGGAGTTCGATCCCGAAGTCTTAAAGCGCTTCGTCAATTTCATGAACAACCCGGACGAAGACACCGCCGTGGCCCAGTTCGGCAAGGACGACAAGTACTTCGGCGTGTGCACGATGATGGCGACCATGCCTGGCCTGCCCATGTTCGGGCACGGTCAGATCGAAGGCTTCACGGAGAAGTACGGGATGGAGTACCGCCGCGCCTACTGGGATGAGCAGCCGGACCAATGGCTGGTCGAGCGCCATCAGCGGGAGATTTTCCCCTTGCTACGCCGCCGGCATCTGTTCGCCGGCGTGGAGAACTTCCTGCTGTACGACTTCTTCACCCCCGAAGGCGAAGTCAACGAAGACGTGTTCGCCTATTCCAACCGCTCTGGGGACGAACGGACCCTGGTGGTTTACCACAACAAGTACGCCGAGGCGCGCGGGTGGGTTCGCACGTCTGTGGCCTATTCGGTGAAGATCGGGCTGGAAGGCGACCGCGCCCTTCGACCGGGCTCAGGGCGGGCCCTTGTCCAGAAAACCCTTGGCGAGGGGCTCGACCTGCACAACGACGAGAGCTACTTCTGCATCTTCCGCGATCACGTGGCCGGCCTGGAGTTCATCCGCAGCAGCCGGGAGCTGTCGGAGCAGGGCCTCTATATCGAGCTGAGCGCGTTCAAATACCACGTCTTCCTCGACTTCCGCGAGGTGCAGGACAACGAGTGGCATCAGTACGCGCATCTGGCGGCCTACCTGGGCGGACGCGGCGTCCCCAGCATCGAAGAAGCTCTGAGGGAGGTCTTCCTGCAGCCCATTCACGAGCCGTTCAAGGAACTGGTGAACGCCGGCCTGTTCCGCCAGTTGATGGACGCCCGCGTAACCGAGCCGGATGAGGAACCCGACACCGAACTCCTGGACGAGGTGGAGCAGAAGACGCTGCACCTGCT
>JBHHXF010000439.1:0-3719 GCA_046756905.1 Anaerolineae bacterium
CGTCAGCCGGCCCTTCGACCCGCCGGAGACGGGGAAGATTGCGGTGAAGGTGATCAATCACTATGGAGACGAAGTGCTGCACGTCTACGAGGTGTGAGCGGCCGTTGCTGAGCGAAGATGTGTTGGTCACAGGGTAAATCTGATGCAGGGAGAATCGACAATGAAACCCGATAGAATCCCCTTCCGTCAACTTCCCAGGGTATGGTCGTTTCTTTCCCTGGTCATTCTGCTGGCAACTGGGGCGGGATGCTCGTCGAACGAGCCGGCTGGTAGTTTGCCAACTGCGGAAAAGCCGCCTGGTGGTCTGCCAACTGCGCCGGCCTTCTCAGTGATGCCGGGCTCAACTCGGAAGATCTGTCAGCTTACGGGAGAGTACGACTACCATGCGGCCGCGAAAGCTGGGGTAGCCCCCGAAGAACGACCAACACTGAACCGAACCTATACCAACTACGGATTTCATGGCACCGACCTGGGAATTTCGTTCGAGCACGCCGGCAAGCTCTGGTTTCTGTTCGGCGACACCTTCGCAACCGAGACAATTCCAGGCGATCCAGATGACGGGCAATCGCACTCGGACCCCAACCCGATTGCCGCAGATGCGACTGCGTATACCACGGACACTGATCCGACCGACTGCATCTCGCTCGAATTTCTAAGAGATTCAGATAACCCCAACGTTTGGAGAAATCCCAGCTTTGATCCGGGCGGAGCCGTGGTTCAGGGGGAGGGCTTTAGCACTGGAACTTCGATTTATGTATGGTATTCAACTGGAGGTGAAGGGGCCATCTCGACCCTGGCACGTTCAGACGACGATGGCGAAAGCTATACTATCCTTCACGACGTGAGCAGCAATCGTTTCATCGGGATCAATGTCGTCCTCGTTCCCAACTTCGCGATTCCCGGTCTAGAGGACGTAGGCGAGACCGACTGGCTATTCATCTTTGGTACCGGTCCGAAGTACCGGGAAAGCGATATGTTCTTGGCGGTGGTTCCGGTTGCATCGATCGAGGATTCCCAAGCCATGGTCTACTTTACTGGACTTGACCAGAACGGCCTGCCCCACTGGAGTGAATTAGAAGACGACGCCCAGCCGGTCATAGACGTTGACAACCCGTTGGCATCCGGCGACTGGTTTGCGGGTGTTCCGCTCAAAGAAAAAGCGAAGGCCGAAGGCTGTATCGGGGAATTCTCTGTGCACTACAGCGAAGTGGCCGAGACCTGGATCGCTATGTACAACTGCGAATTCCTTTCCATCGAGATGCACACCGCAGAGTTCCCGTGGGGTCCGTGGAGCCAGGCTGTTACAGTGTTTGACCCTGTAAAGGATGGCGGATACTGCGGCTTCTTGCATTTGAGCGCCGATTTTGATCAAGTTCTCGATCTCAACTGCAAGTACAATGTCACCGTTCCGGGGAGGTCTGATCCAGGATCCCCCTATGGCCCTTACATAATGGAGCGTTATACCACCGGTGACCGCAATCAGGCCACGCTCTACTTCGTGATGTCGATGTGGCATCCATATAACGTTCTTGTAATGACAACGCGAGTGCAGCGCCAGTAGGCGAATGGCGATGGACATGCCGGTGGTGATGGTGACGCGTGCTCTGTACCGCTATGGCGAAGAGGGCCTCATCGTCTACGCTATAAGTTTCGCCCAGTTCTCGAGCCGGCGACCTCCTCCGTCAACACCTCTTCGGAGATCAAGAAGAGCGGGTCAGCGACGCGTTCGAGACTCGCTTGAAGCCTGGCTTGATAATCCGGGTCGTAGAAAGCCGCCTCGAAGGTCTCCATGTCAGGAAAGTACGCCTCTGTTATGTAACGATAGGGCGCAGGCCCTGCCCGGCTGTCCTGGATGACATAGAAGTCCGTCTTGATAAGACCAGGCAGCTCGACATTCTCCCTTTGATGCGGCCCGGTGCGCCACTTCAGAAACTCATTGTGATCAGCACTGGGCGGCAAATTGTAGATGACGGTTAGCTTGACCATTCTGTTCAATTCTCTCGCTTGTCCAGCCCATAGTACTGGTTCGCCTGCTCCAGTGTGATATAGCCGTTCTTCAGGTCCTTTTTCACCAGCTCCAGGGGGCGCTCCATCGGGTCGCCCCAGCCGGCGCCCGTGCCCGTCATGACCTGGATGACGTCGTCCGTGTTCAAGGTCAAACCGCTCACGACGGCGTGGCGTTCTGTCTCACCGCTGGCTCGTCTGATCAGTATGTGGTTGGGAGAGCCCGGTTGGCCGCCCTTCAGGGGCCACGGCGGGTTCTTATCGCGAGTGTAGGCCACCGTCAGCCAGGCGTTGTCGGACTTGATGCGATAGTCAATCCGCACACCCTTGCCGCCCCGATGGAAGCCGGCGCCACCATCCTCGTCGTGGAAGCTGAGATAGTCCACCGTCACACCGTAGCGCGCTTCGGCCACCTCGGCCGGGCAATTGTAGGTTTCGCCGTGCAGCGCGGAAAACTGACCGGGGTTGCCGTCGGAGGTCGGCGATCCGCCCCAGCCGCCCAGCTCTGGCTCGATCACCGCATAGGGCCGGCCAGTATCGGGGTGGATGCCGCCAAAAAGCGTGCCGCACACGGAAGCAAACCCGCCCGCCGGTAACCGGTCAGGCATGTGGGGGGCCAGGCAGCGCCAGATCAGATCGTGCAACCGGATGGTGATCTCGTAGTAGATCCCCTGAGCCGCCGGGTGGATCGGATCAAAGACGCTCCCGTGGCGCGTCAGGACTTTCAAAGGGCGGAAGGTGCCACCGTTGCTCAGCCTGTCGGGCGAGACGATGCCCTTGAAGGCGATCTGGCACGCCACAGTCGCTTCGTCCCGGCTCATGTTGAAGGGGCCCTTGTCCTGATCAGGATTATCCCGCAGATCAATGACGAACTCATCGTCAGTAATCTCGATAGTGACTTTGTAGTCTGGTCCGACATCCTGCGGTTCGACCAGGGAGTACGTGCCCTTAGGCAGGCGTTGCAGCGCGGCCAGCGTGACCCGCTCGCCATACTCCATGTACTCTTCAAGAGCGTGGAGGAAAACGTCCTTCCCATACTTGTTCACAATTTCCAGGACACGGCGCTCGCCGACCCGGACCGAAGCCACGCCGGCCCACAGATCGCCGGTCAGGAAATCGGGCATGCGGCAGTTCGAGGTGAGGATGTCAAACACGGACTGGATGGGCTCGCCGCGGGAGAAGAGCTTGATGCCGGACAGGATGAATCCCTCCTGAAAAATCTCGGTGGCGTCGGTTGACATGCTGCCGGGCACCATGCCGCCCACGTCGTTCCAGTGGGCGATATTGGCGGTCCAGGCCACGATCTCACCGTCCGCAAAGACCGGCATGGTAAGTATGACGTCGTTCAGGTGCGTCACGCCGCCGGAGTACGGGTCATTGGTGATGAAAATATCGCCCGGCTCAATGCTTCCCGGCTGATCGAACTTTGCCAGTACACGCTTGACAGTTTTGTCCAGCACGCCGACAAAGGCTGGGATGCCGGCTCCCGAACCAGCCAACTCGCCGTTCCTGTCAGTGATGCCCGTGCCCATGTCGAGCACTTCGTAGATGATGGCGCTCATGGCGGTGCGGCGCAGAGCTGCGAACATCTCGTCAGTAGCCGCCTGTAGCGAGCTCTGGATGATTTCCAGCGTGATCGGATCAAACTTGTCGTTCATGGCCAAACCTCCTCAGTTTCTGAAGCTGCATGTTGGAAATCGGGTATTGGGTATTGG
>JBHHXF010000440.1:0-3711 GCA_046756905.1 Anaerolineae bacterium
CTACTCATACCTCAACGCCTCGATCGGGTTCAACTGCGCTGCGCGCCAGGCCGGGTAGATGCCGAAGAAGACGCCGACGGCGACAGAGAAGCCCACTGCCAGCGCGACAGACTGGATGGACAGCACAGTCGTGATCACGTCGAAGGAGTTGACGAGTTGGGCGATGCCGGCCCCCAACAGAATGCCGATCATGCCCCCGATCACACTCAACACGATGGATTCGATCAGAAACTGTACCAGAATGTCGCGGCGCTTGGCGCCCACAGCCTTGCGGATGCCGATCTCGCGTGTCCGTTCGGTGACACTGACTAACATGATGTTCATGATGCCAATGCCACCGACCAGGAGTGAGATGGCGGCGATGGCCGCAAGAAACAGAGTCAAGATGGTCGTGATCTGGTCGAACGCACCCAGCAGGTCTTGTTGTGTGAAGATCGTGAAGTCGTCATCACTGAACTCGATATTGTGACGTCGCCGCAGCGTGAGCGTGATTTCCTCGATGACACGGTCGATGTCGGCTTCGCTGGTCGCGGACACGTTGATGACAGTGACGAGATGCTCGCCGCCGCGAATGGCACGCGCTCCCAGCAGCCGGCTCTGGGCCGTGGTGATGGGCAGCATGATGCGGTCATCCTCGGTGAACCCGAAGAACCCGCCACCTCCCCGCTCCTCAAGCACGCCGACAACGCGGAAGGGGACCTGTTGAATTCGGATGATCTCGCCGATGGGATCGGCGCCGTTGAACAGGTTCTCCGCCGGCAATTTGCCCAGCACGGCGACACGCGCCAGGGTATCCATGTCCGTCTGCGTGATGAATCGGCCGCGTGCCAGAGGCCAGTTGCGCACTTGCTGGTACGACGGTGTCACGCCGATGATGTCGGTGTTGACGTTGCTGCCGGCGTAGATCACCTGGCCGCGTCGCTGCAACATCGGCGCGATGCCGGCAGCGTGGGGCACATTGTGCGGATCAGCCAGGGCGTAGGCATCCTCCAGGGTCAGTGACGGTGCAGTGCCCAGGGCCAGGGCCGGCCCACCCCCGCCCTGCTCCACCGAGCCAGGGATCACGATAACCAGATTGGAGCCGATGTCCTGAATCTGGCTGGTGATGGCAGCGCCGGCTCCCTGTCCGATGGACAGCAGCGCGATCACGGCTCCGACGCCGATAATGATCCCCAGCATGGTCAAGATGGACCGCAGCTTGTTCGCTGCCAGTCCACCCAGGGCAACTCGTATACTCTCAACTACATTCACTATCTAAGCCTCTTTGTCATACCCCATCGCCGGCTTGCAACGGGCTCTCCACAATCTCCTCACCCTCGATCAGACCATCGCGCAGATGAATCAGTCGCTGACAGTGCCGCGAAACATCAGGCTCATGGGTCACGATGACGATGGTGATACCCTGCTCGCGATTCAGTCGCTGCAAAATGGCCAGAATCTCTTCACCCGAGCGGGTGTCCAGATTCCCCGTGGGCTCATCCGCCAGGATGATAGATGGGTTGGTAACTAGCGCGCGGGCAATGGCCACCCGCTGTTGCTGGCCTCCACTGAGCTCCGTCGGCCGGTGGTCCAGGCGGTCGCCCAGCCCGACTGCCTCCAGGGCCGCCTGTGCTCGCGCCTGTCGGTCCGAGGCGCCGGCATAGATCAGCGGCAGCTCGACCTGCGCCAGCGCAATGGTGCGTGGCAACAGGTTGAAAGTCTGGAACACGAACCCGATCTTGCCGTTCCGGATGCCGGCCAACTGGTCGTCGTTCAACTGCCCGGCATCGACACCATCAAGCAGATAGCGACCGCTCGTCGGCTGATCCAGGCAACCTATGATGTTCATGAGCGTAGACTTGCCGCTGCCGGATGGCCCCATGATCCCGATGAACTCTCCTCGCTGCACTTCCAGCGAGACCCCGCGCAGGGCATGGACCTGAACCTCGCCCATCTGGTAGATCTTTGTGACGTTTTCTATTTGAATGACAGATTCAGTCATCTGCACCTTCGCTGCTCCGAGGCTAGTTGGCTGGATGGTTAGATGGCCGGATGGCTAGATGGCTGGATGGCTAGATGGTTAGATGGCTGGATGGCTTGCAGAGTGCTCAGCCATCCAGCCATCCAGCCATCTAGCCAATCCTACTGCCCTCCGCCCCCGAAGAACCCGCCTTCGAGAGGGTTGTTGGTGGGCACGACGCTGGTGACCACCCGATCGCCTTCGGATAGGCCGCTCTTGATTTCCACGAACTGGTCATTCCGAAGGCCGATTTCGATTTCCACCGGCACGGTTTCGTTGCCCTGGGGAACCAACACCACTCGCTTGCCCTCCTGCGTTCGGACAGCTCGATTCGGCACCAGCAGCGCGTTCTCCTTGCGGGCTACGACGATGTCTACCCCTGCCGTCATGCCGGGGCGCAGCGGCATCTCCGTCGGGTCCGGCTGGACAGTGACGCCGTAGGTCACGATGCCCTGCTGAATGGTGCCGGCCGGCGACACCTCCGTCACCTGGCCGCTTAACTCTTCGCCGGGGAACGCATCCAGGGTGATGGTGGCCGGCTGCCCCTCTTGGATCTTCCCGATGTCTGTCTCGTCAATGGCCAGCCCGATCTTGAACTCCGACGTGTCGATGAGCACCACCGCCGGCCTGGCTGCCGACACCAGCTCCCCCTCCGTCACGCCTACGGTGGCGACTGTGCCGGCCATCGGCGCCACCAGCGTGGCATTCGCCAGCGCCAGTTCAGCTTGATCCAGCACGGCCTGAGCCTGATCCACCTGGGCCTGAGCTGCGTCAATTTCCTCCACCGATGCGCCAGTCTTCAGCTTCTCCAATTGGGCTTCAGCCTGCCGCACCTGGGCCTGAGCTGCGGCCAACTCGGCGTCTCCCGCACCTTCCAGGAGCTGCTGAAGTTGCGCCTGGGCCTGGGCTACCTGGGCCCGGGCCGCTGCAACCGCCGCCACATCCGGCGGCGATTTCAGTTTCTCCTGAGCCGCCGCTGCCTGGTCCACGCTCACCTGGGCGATGAGTACCTGGGCCTTCGCTTGTTGGCACTCGGACGAACTAGCGGGAATGACTCCTCGGGCCAGGGCCTCTTCCGCGCTGAGCCCGGTACGCCCACAGATGCTCTCCCGCTGCGATTGAGCGGCGAAGAGCTGGTTCTTGGCCTGGTCCACGTTGCGTTTGGCCTGGTCCAGCTCGAACTGATCTGGGCCGGCCAGAATTTTGTCCAGGCTCTTCTGCGCGCTGTCCAGGGCAGCGCGCGCTGCCTGGACATCGATTTCGTCGGGGCCGGCCTGCAGCTTGTCCAACTGGGCCTGCGCGCTGTCCAGAGCCGCCTGGCCCGCCGCCAGGTCTTCGGACGAGGCGCCGGCCTTCAGTTGTGCCAGCCGCGCCTGGGCCGCTGCCAGGCCGGCCCGCGCCTGGGCAACCTGCAACTCCAGTTCGCTGGTGTCCAGCTTTACCAGCGGATCACCAACGGCGACTTGATCGCCGGCTTCCACGTAGACTTCGGCGACCTGGCCTGGTGTCTTGAACATGAGCGCCGCCTGACGCCGCGCTTCGACGGTGCCGCTGGCGCTCACCTGGGCGATCATCGTGCCGCGCTCGACCACGGCCGTTTCCAGTTCTGCTGTGGCCGGCTGGCTGCCGGCCGACCACTGGCGGAATCCGAAGACGGCCAGCACCGCCAGGACGACAATTACGATTCCAATGATTGACCTTCGACTCATCTG
>JBHHXF010000441.1:0-3698 GCA_046756905.1 Anaerolineae bacterium
TTAGGAAACTGGGAGATCGAGTTTATGGCGCTACATGTGCATGCGTTTGACCGCTATCGAGGCGGGGAAAGCCTAATCCATCGACTGGACCCTCGGGTCAAGGTACTCGTGACCGTGCTCTTCGTCGTCTCGAATGTCCTATTGCCGGACGGCGCATGGCTGGCCTTTGGGCTTGCCTGGGGGCCGGTCTTGCTGGTGAGTGTTCTGGCGGAGTTGGGTGTCGGCTATGTGGTGAAGCGTTCCTTCGTGGCGCTTCCCTTCGCTTTGGCAGCGATGACGGCGATCTTCGCTGTGCCAGGTCGGCCCCTCGCTAGTTGGTCACTCGGTCCGTGGGACCTGGTAGCGACGGACGCCGGCCTGATCCGTTTCGTCAGCATTGTCGTTCGGAGCTGGCTCTCGATTCAGATGGCCATCCTACTGACCGCGACGACTCGATTCCCCGACCTGATGCACGCACTGCGTCATCTGCGCGTTCCAGAACTGCTGGTGGCGATTGTATCATTCATGTATCGCTACCTGTTTGTACTGGCCGATGAGGCCATGCGCCTGATGCGCGCGCGGGAGGCGCGGAGCGCCCGGCCGGCCGAGGGCGGCGGGGGCGGCTCCATTGGCTGGCGCGCACGCGTGGCCGGCAACATGGCCGGCCAGCTCTTCTTGCGAAGCTACGAGCGCAGTGACCGCGTCTACAACGCCATGCTGGCACGCGGCTACAGTGGCCAGTTCCTGACACTCAGTCCCCATGTGATGCACACCAGCGACTGGATGGCGGGGATGCTGGCAGTGATTATTTTGCTATTGCTTCAGGTGATTGCACGCATAGCGGTTTTCTGATTACCTTGACAATGGCACATCCCAAGAAAGGTTCGTAGTAAGCCACGTAGCGGAGCGGAGTGGCGTTGGGTCTGACATCATTCTGCTACACTAACGGCACTCCGCTCCGCTGCGTGCCTTACTACGAGCAATATGCCACAAGTTGTGTGTTTCGAAAGGATAGGGTTCTGGAAAATGGCTGTAGTTCATGATCGAACCGTTCGACCAGGCGCTGAAGCCGTCTCCCGTCCACCCACGCGCACGGCGCTCTCTCCGAATGGCAGTAAGATCGGACGAACATCTGTCCTGTGTATCGAGGATCTCGACTTCAGTTACCCGGACGGGCACGTGGCGCTGCGGGATGTTTCGTTGGAGGTGAAGCGCGGAGAGAAAGTGGCGTTGGTCGGACCAAACGGCGCCGGCAAGAGCACACTCATGCTCCACCTAAACGGTATTCTCAGCGGGGAGGGTCGCATCGAGGTGGCCGGCTTGTCCGTCGCCAAACCCAATCTGCCGGTGATTCGTGCCAGGGTGGGGCTTGTCTTTCAGAACCCCGATGACCAACTCTTCTCGCCCACTGTCTTTGAGGATGTGGCCTTTGGCCCGCTGCACATGGGGCTGCCCAAGGAAGAAGTACGCCAGCGCGTCGATCGGGCTCTGGGGCAGGTGGGCATGAGCGAGTACGCCGGCCGGCTCTCACACCACCTGAGTGTGGGTGAGAAGAAGCGCATCTCCATCGCGACGGTGCTATCGATGGACCCCGAGATTCTGCTGCTCGATGAGCCATCGGCCGGCCTGGACCCACGCGCGCGCCGCAATCTCATCACATTGCTGGACGATCTACCCCTCACCATGCTGATCTCGACCCACGACATGTTGATGGTGCACGAACTCTTCCCGCGAATGGTTATCATGGATCAGGGTCGCATTGTCGCCGATGGTCCCACCAACCTGTTGATGAACGATGTGGAGTTGCTGGAAACCCACGGGCTCGAGCGGCCCTGAAGGCGCCGACGTGCCCGCCGATCCTCACGGGCGATCAACATGACCGGGTGGGGTAGCATGACGCAGGAGAAGGCTAGATGGCTGGTTGGCTAGATGGCTGGGCACTCTGCAAGCCAACGAGCCATCCAGCCATCCAGCCATCTAACCATCCAGCCAACGATTTTCAGAGCATGGATCTACAATGATTATACGACTCGTCTCAATGAAGTTCAAGCCAGAGCACGCTGATGACTTCCGTGCCCTGTTCGAGGCCACATATCCCAGGATTCGCCGGCTGCCCGGCTGCACATTCTTGCAGTTGGTTGCCGACCCTGACGGGCCGGCCGATTTCATGACAATCAGCCACTGGCGGGATACCGAGGATTTGGAGGCGTACCGCGACGGTGAGCTGTTTGGCGAAGTGTGGCCCCAGGTGAAAGCGATGATGCGCGACAAACCGTGGGCCAGGAGCTATCAGGTGGTAGCCGGCGACGATACCGACCTCAGCTAGACGCTCCCATCCCATTGATAGGCTGTCAGGTCGGTTCGATCGGCTTCGTCAAAGGCGACGCCTTCTGCCTCCAGCCGGCGGCGCTGCTCCGCTGCTCCATGCCGCACCTGCGAGTTGCTGATCCTGCCCTGGGCGTTGATCACACGCCACCAAGGCACCTCATCGATCAACTCTTCCGGCAACCCGTGCAGTGCCCAGCCCACTGTGCGCGCGGCGTGCCATGATCCGGTGACAAGCCATGAGATCTGACCGTAGGTCGCAACCTGGCCATACGGGACCTGCTTCACGACCGCGTAAACTTTCTCGAAGAAGTTCATTTATGGCCTTCCGTTCGGATACCGAGATACCCAAGCCGGTCACGCCAGCCCTGCCGCCAGGCGAATGAGCGTAGCCGCCAGGTGCCGACGATACCATAGGGCACGAAGAGGACAATCAGTACGTAAACCAGACCGAAAACCAGCGGCCAGCGCGGTCCGAAGACGTTGTTGAGCCAGTAGCCGAGCAGTTCCAGCACGCCGGCCCCCAACATCGGCCCGACCAACGTCCCCACACCGCCAATGATGGTCATCAGCAGGGCGTCGATGGTGCGATTCACGTGGAGCAGTGACGGGCTGGCCCCGAAATTCCAAAGGGCACTCAGCACGCCGGCCAGCGCAGCGAAGACGCCAGCCACCACCATAGCAATCAACTTGTAGACGAAGGTGTTGTAGCCCAACATCAGCGCGCGGTCTTCGTTCTCGCGGATGGCGATCATGACCCGCCCCGTCGGGGAGTTCACGATCCGCCGGGCGACGACGTACATGAGAATGGCGAAGCCCAGGCTCAGGTAGTAGAAACGCAGCCGGTGATCCGTTGGGTTGATCCAGGCCGGCACCGGAACACCCTGCAGGCCGTCCTCGGCTCCGGTGTAGTGTCGAAAGTCTGTGGCCTCTGACAGAATGAAGAACACCTGGGCGAAGGCCAGCGTCACCATGGCGAAGTACACACCTCTCACCCGCAAGGAGAGCACACCGATCAGCAGACTCTGGAGCACGGATACGACGATGGCCGCCAGCAAAGCCAGGGGTAAGGCCCAGGTGAAGTGCTTCATGAGAATCCCCACCACGTAAGCGCCCGTGCCAAAGAACATAGCATGGCCGAAGGAAAGGATGCCGGTGTAGCCCATGAGCAGGTCATAGCTCATGGCATACACCGCCAGGATGAAAACCTGGACCAGCAGCCCCTGCCAGAAGCGAGGCCGGCCTTCCTCAACCGGCACTCCGGTGATCCAACTGAGGAGAAATGGCAACACGACCAGAATAGCCAGCACCAGCAGCCAGGGCCACCAGCGCCGTAGAAGAACGCTGCCTCGCATGTGTGCCTCTTCAGGTCTCGTCGTTTCAGTTGTTGTCAT
>JBHHXF010000442.1:0-3695 GCA_046756905.1 Anaerolineae bacterium
TGGAGGTAGATGATGGTTGTTCAAGTCGAGAGACGGCTTTTTACGGTAGATGAGTACTACCAGATGGCCGAGGCCGGCATCTTTTCGGAGGATGATCGGGTGGAGCTCATTGAGGGTGAGATAGTAGAAATGAGTCCGATTGGCAGTCGCCATGCTGCATGTGTGAACCGGCTAAACAGACTTTTCACGAGGCGTATGGGAGGGAATGCTGTCGTCAGTGTTCAAAACCCTGTCCGTCTGAGCGAGTTTTCAGAACCGGAGCCGGATCTGGCCTTGCTTCGGCCTCGCGCGGATTTCTACGCTGAGGCCCATCCGGAGCCGGAGGACGTCCTGCTGGTCGTGGAGGTAGCTGAGACGTCAGCGGGATCGGATCGTACAGTGAAGGTGCCGGCGTATGCGCGAGCCGGCATTCTGGAAGTCTGGTTGATCGACCTGGCTGACGAGACAATCGAGATCTATCGAGAGCCTTCCCAGAGAGGGTATGGGGAAATCCGGCACGCATGGCGTGGAGATCAGCTTTCCCCCCAGGCATTCCCAGACGAGCAGTTCTCCGTGGATGACGTGCTTGGGTAGCGGCGGACAAGAAGGAGGTTGAAGTGAGCGATCTACTCCCTGTAACTGTCACCGTAAACGGCACGCGATACGAGCGCGCGGTTGAGCCTCGTCTGCTGATGAGCGATTTCCTGCGCCACGAGATTGGACTCACCGGCACACATGTTGGCTGCGAACACGGCGTGTGCGGCGCGTGTACCATTCTGTTCGATGGGCAGCCGGTCCGCTCGTGCCTGATGTTTGCAGTGCAAGCCAACGGACACGAGATTCGCACCGTCGAGGGGCTGACGCCGGCGGGGACCGACGAGTTGCACCCGATTCAGCAGGCGTTCTGGGAAGCCCACGGCTTGCAGTGTGGCTTCTGCACGCCCGGCTTCCTGATGACATTGGTGCCGTTCCTGGAAGAAAACGCCGATCCGACGGAACAGGAGATACGCGAGGCCATTTCTGGAAATCTCTGCCGCTGCACCGGCTATCAGAACATCGTAGATGCTGTGAAACTGGCAGCGAAGAGCAAGAGAACCTAAATTGTACTATGGCTATCTTGACGAGTCCGGCGACGTCTCCTGGAAGGCAGGATAGTGGAAGCAAGCGAGCAATGAATTGCCCGCCTGCTACGGAAAACCTGTTGAAACAGGTTAATCAAGCAGCGAAACAGTGCGTTTCAACGCACTTCTTGTAGCAGACGGCGAATTCATTCGTCGGCTGGCTGGCTGGCTGGCAGGAGTAGAACAGGAGCACAACTGTGACAACAAGGTATCTCGGCCAACGGATCAAGCGCAACGAAGACCCGCGCCTGCTGACCGGGCAGGCCCTGTTTGTGGATGACGTGGACTTGCCTGACATGCTCCACGCGGCGTTCAAGCGCAGTGACTACGCCCACGCAAAGATCAACGGCATCAACCTGGAGGCAGCGAAGGCGATGCCCGGCGTGGTCGCGGTCTACACAGCAGAAGATTTAGGGGATTTCTGGCAGCCCTCGCCGCTGCTCGTGCCCCCACCGCCGGCGGAGCACGTGGTCTTCAACCAGCGGACCGCCGGCCAGCTCGCCAGAGACAAGGCGCGCTACGTCGGTGAACCCATCGTCATGGTGGTAGCGAAGAGTCGCTACATCGCTGAGGATGCAGTCGAGACCATCATGGTGAACTACGAACCCCTCGACCCGGTGATGAACCTGCAAACAGCTCTGTCTGAAGACTCGACTTTGGTACACGAAGACGTCGGCTCGAACGTCGCGGCGCACGTCATCCAGCGAAAAGGGAACTACGACGCAGCACGCGCCCAGGCCGGCGTCGTCATCTCGCGCCGTATGCGGTACGATCGGGGCGCCTCCGCGCCCATGGAGACTCGGGGGGTCGTGGCTCAGTTCGACTCGCTGTCGCAGGAGCTTGTAGTGTGGGATACAACCCAGGCGCCCATTCCTATCCGCAATGGCTTGGCGGCCATGCTGGACCTCTCTGAGCGTCAGGTGCGTGTTATTGCTCCGTTCATCGGGGGCGGTTTTGGGCCGAAAATCATGATGTTCTATCCGGAGGAAACGCTCATTCCGTGGGCGGCCATGCAGTTGGAGCGGCCCATCAAATGGATCGAAGATCGGCGGGAGCACTTCTACGCCACCACGCACGAGCGCTTGCAGGTACACGATGCGGAGATTGCCCTCACCAAGGACGGGGAGATTCTCGGTGTGAAGGACGTCTTCCTGCACGACACCGGAGCCTACATCCCGTATGGCCTGACGGTGCCTCTCAACACGCAGTGTACGCTTCTAGGGCCCTATGTCGTGCCGCACTACTACACCGAGTTCAAGGCCGTTTTCACCAACAAGACCATCGTTACGCCGTATCGCGGAGCCGGCCGGCCGCACGGCGTGTTCATCATGGAACGCCTACTCGACCTGGCAGCGAAAGAGCTGGACATGGACCCGCTGGAACTACGCCGGCGCAACTTCATCCCGCCTGACCAGTTCCCATGGTCCAACGAAATCATCTATCAGGATTTCACCAAACTGACCTACGATAGCGGCAACTATGAGCCGGTCCTCGACAAAGCGATGGAGATGATCGGCTGGGAGGAGTTCCGGCAGAAGGAGCAGCCCCGGCTGCGCGCTGAGGGGAAACACGTCGGCATCGGCCTGGTAATGTACGTGGAGGGCACCGGAATTGGGCCCTATGAGGGCGCTCGCGTGCAGGTCGAGTCCACAGGCAAAGTTACGGTAGCGACGGGTGTGGGCACGCAGGGGCAGGGACACTTCACCAGCTTTGCCCAGGTGGCTGCCGAGGCGCTGGGCGTTCCGGTGCAGGACATCATGGTGACAACTGGTGACACCGGGCAGTTCAACTGGGGCACGGGCACCTTCGCCAGTCGTGGTGCGGTCGTGGCCGGCTCGGCCATACACGCGGCCTCGCAACTGGTGCGCGAGAAAACGATACAGCAGGCCGCTGAGCATCTGGAGGCGCGCGAGGAGGACATCGAGTTGATGGAGGGGTTCGCACACGTGCGTGGAGCACCGGAGAGGCACGTGAGCCTGGCCACGCTTGCCGCCGAGGCTAATCCGCTGCGCGGTGCAGTGCGCCCTGGTACGGAACCAGGTCTCGAAGCTACAGCCTATTTCGGGCCTGAGATGGGCGCCACGGCCTTCGGTGCCCACGCTATGGTTCTCGAAGTAGATCCAGGAACATTTGATGTCAAGGTTCATCGTCATGTAGTTGTTCATGACTGTGGGACGGTTATAAATCCGATGATTCTGGAGGGGCAAGTGCACGGAGGCGTGGCACAAGGTCTCGGCAACGCCTTCTACGAGCAGTTGGTCTACGACGAGACAACAGGGCAGTTGCTCAATGCGTCCTTCATGGACTATCTGCTGCCCATCTCCACCACAATGCCGCACATCGACGTGGGTCACGAGGAGACGCCTTCACCCCTGAACCCTCTGGGCATCAAGGGGGCCGGCGAGGCCGGCGCCATCCCCGTCGGCCCGCTATTCTGCCAGGCCCTGGAAGATGCGCTGGCCGATACGGACATTGAGATTCTGGAGATTCCCCTCAGCCCCAACCGGCTGTTCGAGTTGGTGACATGGGCCAGTAACCAGTAATCAGTAAACAGTGATCAGTGGTCAGTAGCCAGACACTCATAACTGATCACTG
>JBHHXF010000443.1:0-3692 GCA_046756905.1 Anaerolineae bacterium
CAGTTTATCCACTTCTGCGTCATTATCTTCGTGAGGGCAACGGCGAGCCTGCTGGCAAACCCCTTTTGCAGGTCTCCCTGTCCCCAGCCGCCTCGCCCATACAGCTCGCAGCATTTTCGCCAGTTTATCACGGCTCGTGACCCAGTTCAATGAAACGCCCAGTCTCAACACCAGAACGAGTTCAGGTACGATCAATGACGGACGCAGTACACCGGCCCCTCTCCGCATCGCTTCTTGTGGCTATCGTGTTGCTCCTTGGCGCGTTGGCATCCATAGTCCGGCCGGCCTCCTCCACAGCCCAGGGCGAGTCGCCCTTTCCTCCTACAGGCACCTGGTACACCTACGCCAACGGCGATGACATCCTGGCGCTGGCGGTGGAGGGGGACGTGCTGTGGGCCGGCACGCGGGCCGGCGGCGTCGTCCGGTGGCGCACGACCGATGGGACCTACGTCCAGTTTCTGAAGCCCCAAGAAGGTCTGGCCGGCAACAGCGTTCGCGACATCCACATCGATTCGCAGGACAACAAGTGGTTCGCCACCGACGGCGGACTGAGCGTGCTGAATGACGCCGGCACGCCCGACAAAGGCGACGATCAATGGTGGATCATGACCCGCGAGACCACCGGCGGCCAGTTGCCCTCCAACCGCGTGACGGCCATCGCGGTGGACGACGCCGGCTACTTCTGGATCGGCACCGCGCAGTACTGGGATGCCGGCGAGGGCGAGTATGCCGGCGGCGGGCTGGTAAAGCTGGACACCAAAGGCACGCCCGATCCAGGCGATGACGAGTGGCTCCACACCTACACGCTGGAAGACACCATGCGCCGTCGAGGCGAGGAGATCATCCTGGGTCTGGCTTCCAACAACATCACGGACGTCTTGCCCGTGGCCGGCAATCGGGTCTGGGTTGCGACCCGCCCGTTAGTCCTCTTCGATCGGTCCCTGTCCATCCCACAATGGCGAGGCCGGTTTGGTGGGCTTAGCCGGCTGGACCACGGCGGCACCCCCGATCCGGCGGATGACGACTGGAAGACCTGGAACTGCGAAAACGGTGGGGAATTCGCCTGCACGATGACACAACTGCGCCAGGACGCTGCCGGCTACGTCTGGGGCGCGACCGAAGGCCGGGGCCTCATGGCCTTCCCCCACGATGCCAGCACTCTGGATCCCGACAATAACGTCTTCACCAAGATCGATGGCCTGGAGTCCAACTATGTGGATGCCATCGCCTTCGGCGAACCGGGCGATCCCACGTGGCAGAACACGGTCTGGATCAGCACCTATCAGAGTCTGAGCTATCGTGGCGAGGGCGTGTCTGTGCTGAACCATGATGGTACGGTCGACGATCGCAGCGACGATGTTTGGAATGCTCAGAACCCCACACCTGGCGCGCCCATCACAACAGCGGATGGCCTGCCCTATGACCGCGTGCAGGCGTTAGTCGCTGCCCCTGGTACGATGTGGATGGGCACAGGCGGCGTCAACGGCCACGTGTACGGCATCGTGGGTTTCGGCCTGGCGCAGAAGACCTTCCGGCCGCCCCTGACCACCGCCAATTCGGGTCTGCCGTACAACTACATCACCGACCTGGCTGTGGGCCGGCCTGGAACCCGCTGGGAAAACAAGGTGTGGGCTGCCACGGGGAACCGACGGGCGCGCTCGTATGGGGTGGGAGCGCTCTTGCTGGATACCCAGGGCACACGCGACGCATCCGACGACACCTGGACCCAGTTCACGAAGGAAGGGACCGACGACAACGGCAGGAAACCATGGTCGGGCCTGGGCAGCAACAACGTCAGCGGTCTGGCTCTCGATGGCAACAACGTCTGGTTTGGCACCCAGGCGGTGACGGTCCAGGGCTTCCGGTATACGGATGGTGGGCTGAGTGTCTACGACGGAGTGCAGTGGACCAACCGAACCGCCGCCAGCACCGGCGGAGACTCTTCCGGCCTCCGCTGGGACCCGATCACGGCCATCGGGTTGGGCTGCCAGGGAGAGGTCTGGCTTGGCCTGGGCGTGTTGGGGGATAGCTTCGGGTTCGGCATCAACGTGCTCGATCCGCGCGGTGCGCCCCACGACCCGGGTAACGATGCCTGGTGGAGCCCCATCGAGTATGATCGCATCGTGTCAAACCTGATCACCGGAATCAGCCCGGACTGTGAACAGGGCCGGCTGTGGGTGGCCGGCGCGCCCTTCCAGACAGACTTCGGTCCGCGTGGGGGTGGCGTGGGTTTCTATGAGTATGCCACCGGACGGTGGACCAACTACCGAATCGCCGACGGCATCCAGTCGTACACCGACGGCACCACGACGGGCCAGGTGCAGAGCATCGCGCTGGGGTCCGATGGGACGGTGTGGGCCGGCGCGTGGGGCACGACGGACATGCTGCGGGTAGACCTGATCGCCCAATGGCCGTATGTGCCGGCGGTGGTCAACTGGTTTCGGGACAACACCTGGCAACATCAGTCGTGGGATACCGATGGGTGGGTATCCTCCATCGCGGTAGACGAGAATGGGGTCGCGTGGGTCGGCACGTCGCGAGGAGGCATAGACGTCAATCCGGCGAACGGCCAGGAGGATGATCAGTTCGCCGGGCGGGCCGTGGGCGGCATCAAGCTGACCGATGGCTCGGCGTGGATCACCCTGACGGCGGATAACTCGCGGCTCGTGACGGACGATGTCGAGGTGATCCGCATCTCGCCGGACGGCGATGTCTGGATCGGCACGAATGGCTGGGGGCTGATGCGGTTTCATCCGGGCGAGCCGGCCACACCCACACCCACCAGGACCAGCACGCCGGCCCCGCCTACTGCCACACCAACCGAAACAGCCACACCTACGCCGACTAGCACCGAGACGCCCACGGCCACGCTAACGAGCAGCGTCACGCCCACGCCGACGAATACCAGCCCGGCCACGTTCACACCCACACCCTCCCCCACCAGTCCGGCCACATCCACGCCCACACCCTCGCCCACCCCGACCGTCACACCCACACCGACGGCCACCCAGACCAACGCCCCCACTCCGACGTCTACGGCGACGCCCACAGCCACTGCAACAGCTTCTCCGACGCGAACCATTGAACATCGGATCAGTCTGCCGATGGTGGCGCGCGACTGGCAGGCGCGACTCACGCCGCCACCGACGGTGACGCCCACGCCCACGCTGGCCGGCCCGCTCCCGCGCTTCGCGTGCAGCGGCTGGTGTGAGCTGGGAGAGCAGCCCGGCACGCGCCGGCAGTTCGTCACCTCGAACAGTCCGGTCGAGGACTGGCAGGCCTTCATTGGAAACGTGTTGCTCTCGGACCTGACGCGGGAAACGCCCTTCCTCGCCTACCTGGATGCACCTGAGGGGCTCCACGTGCGGATCGAAGCCAGGTACCAGGGTCAGTGGCTCGTTGCGTGCGAGTCGGACGTCGAATGTCCGGGGCGGTGAAGTATTGCGTACTGCATATTACGCAATCCAGGACCTGTCATTCTACGCGACTCTCAACACATGGTACGCAGTACGCAGTACGTTACGTTTTGACTTTCCGCGAAACACATGGTAAACTTTAGTTGTCCTTTTCGTGAGAACCATACTACGTCACGGCGGCTGTAGCTCAATTTGGTTAGAGCACCTGGTTGTGGCCCAGGAGGTTGCGGGTTCAAGTCCCGTCAGTCGCCCTCTTTGCAACCGTAGTAACGACTT